>JAHJLN010000138.1 GCA_018821715.1 Pseudomonadota bacterium
CCCTTTGCATGCTTCTTCACTTGCATGGCCGAGGCCAAACAACCGAAAACCAAAGAAACCATAAAAGATATCAAATCGTATCAAAAAGCAGTCCTGGAGTTGTTTCCAGGCCTTCGCCCATTTGATATTGGAATTTTTGCAGGGAAATTAGACTATGAAAAATGCAGTTTTTTTACCAGGCTTGTCATACGCTTAATCATGAAAAGAAACAACCTTGAACAAGGAGACTACAGGAACTGGACTGCTATCGACACATGGTTGTATCGTATCCAAAGGAAAATAATCATTTGAATAAAAAGAGATCTAAAACAGGTATTGATGACAGCAACTGGTGTGCCTTAATTGGATTGTATGTATCAAAACTTCGGCCGCAGATTTTTAAGGTGTTGGATCATTGAAAAGGTTTTAAAAACATAGGGTCGTTAATGGATAAAAAGATTGACGACGGAAAGGTGAAATTATATGTTGAGAATGTTTTAATCAATGATGCGGTTTTTATAACAGGAAACATAGTGCAAGGTGAAAAAAAAATTAAAGTCGGGGTTGTCCAGTTTGATGTGAGAAATGGACAGAATGATGCCAATTTAACAACAGCGCTTGGATACCTTGCACAACTTTCGGCGCAAAATGTTTGCCTTGCCGTCCTGCCGGAAATGTTCTCCTGTTCATTTGATAATGAAAACTTAAACAAACATTCTAAGCTGTATCAAAGGATCGTTGAAAGGCTTTCTTTATTTGCCGGAGAAAACCAGATGGCAATCGCGGGGACGCTTCCTGAAAAAGAAAAAGATCAAATATACAATACCATGGTGTTCATTGATGTGGATGGAAAAGTAAAAGGGACATATAGAAAACTTCACCTTTTCAGACTGACAAACGAACATCTGTATTATGGTGCCGGTAATAAGATTGTTACGGTTGAGTCAAGCCTTGGCAGGATAGGTCTGATGACCTGCTATGATTTGAGGTTCCCGGAACTTGCCAGATCTTTGTTCTTAAAGGACGCTCAAATGATTGTTGTTTCCGCCCAGTGGCCGGAAAAAAGAATTGAGCATTGGAAAACATTGGTCAAGGCGCGGGCGCTTGAAAATCAATTGTTCATGGTCTGTTCAAACAGGACAGGGCTTGATGGACCCTTGCAGTTTCCCGGGATGTCCATGATCGTCGATCCTATGGGGGAAATTGTGGCAGATGCCGGGAACGCCGATGGCACCTGTTATGCAGAAATTGATATGACACTTGTGAAAACTGCCAGATCAAACATTCCCTGCATGACAGACCGGAGACAGGATATATATGGATAAAATTGTCACGTTTTCTGCAATAAAATCTATCTGCCGGCAATATAAGGAAGAAAAAAAGACAATTGTATTTACCAATGGATGTTTTGACATTCTTCATGCCGGCCATGTAAAATACTTAACCCATGCTGCAGGTCTCGGGGATATCCTTATCCTAGGATTGAATTCCGACCGGTCTGTGAAATGCATCAAAGGCGAAAAACGGCCGGTGATCGGACAGGATCACAGAGCGCTTGTTCTTGCAGCTTTGGAATGCATTGATCATGTGGTTGTCTTTGATGAACCTGATCCAAAACTATTAATTGAAGCGGTCTGTCCCGATGTGCTGGTGAAAGGGGCGGACTGGCCGGAAGATCAGATTATCGGCGGTGATTTTGTCAAACAAAACAAAGGACGTATCGAAAGGGTCTTATTGGAACCGGATATTTCCACAACAAAGATAATACAACGAATAGGTGAACTTTATTATGGAAAGCACTGATATCAAAGTCTATGAGTTTGAACTGTTTAAAAAAGATAAAACTGTTGTTCACGGTATTTTTACAAGGGCAGGCGGAACAAGCAAGGGGGCATTTGATTCTTTGAATATCGGTATCAATTCAGGAGATGAGCAATCGGCGATTGCAAATAACCGCAAGCTTATTATCAGGAAAATGGGGATGAAGCCCCTTGTTTTTTTAAATCAGGTTCATGGTGATGACATCAAGGTATTAAAAAAGGATGACAATGATTTGTCTGAAATGTTTGAACCGGGCAAAGAGACCTACATGGCAGATGGCATTATTACGGATATGAAGGATGTGTTCCTGGTCATCCAGGTTGCCGATTGCCAGGCTGTCATGTTGTATGACCCCCAAAAAAAAGTCATTGCAAATATTCATACCGGATGGCAGGGAAGTATTAAAAATATCATTGGAAATTGTCTGGATAAGATGGTCCTTGAGTTTGGCTGCCGGCCTGAAAATATTATGGCCGGTATTTCTCCTTCCCTGGGACCTTGTTGTTCTGAATTTATAAATTATAAGGATGAGATCCCGCAAAATTTATGGGAATATAAATTAAAGGACAAGGATTATTTTGATTTCTGGAAAATGAGCGCTGACCAGCTCATGGAAAAGGGTGTGAAAAAAGACCATATTGAAAACATGGAAATTTGTACAAAATGCACCAAGGAGGTTTTTTATTCTTATCGGGGAGAAAAAACAACCGGCAGATTTGCCTGTGTGATATCCATGAGTTGATTCAGGAAGTTGAAATTAAGAACGTATACGAATTAAAAAAAAATGGAAAAAATATTTTTAACACAAAAAGTAAAGGCAGCAGGGTGAGCTGCCAAAATTGATCCAGGGACGCTGGATCGAATTGTAAAAGGGCTTGAAATCAAATCCCATCCAAACCTGATGATAGGACTTGAGTTTCCCGATGATGCAGGCGTGTATAAACTTAATTCTCAAACTGCGCTTATCCAGACCCTTGATTTTTTAACCCCGATAACAGATGACCCCTATGAATTCGGCCAGATTGCTGCTGCCAACTCTTTAAGTGATGTATATGCCATGGGCGGAGAGCCTATTACAGTAATGAATATTGTCTGTTTCCCCATTTGTGATCTGGACGAGAGTGTGCTCGCCCAAACCTTGAAAGGCGGCCTGGATAAGATTAATGAATCCGGTGCCGTGCTGGTGGGGGGGCATTCAGTGGATGATCCGGAATTTAAATACGGGCTTTCTGTTACAGGGATCGTGCATCCGGATAAAGTTTTGACCAATTCAAAAGCTGTGACAGGGGATGCCGTTATCTTAACAAAACCTGTGGGAACCGGTATCCTGTCAACTGCCATAAAAGCAAAACTGGCCAGTGAAAAAAATATTTGCGAAGCTGTCGCCGTCATGTCCATGTTAAACAAGACAGCAGCACAGTTAATGTCAAAATTCAGGGTAACTGCCTGTACTGATATTACAGGGTTTGGTCTGGCCGGGCATTTGCTTGAAGTGGCAAAAGGGTCAAAAAAAGAAATCACGCTCTATACCCAAAAGGTTCCCTTGTTAAAAAATGCACTGGATTTTGCAAACATGGGGTTGGTACCGGCGGGTGCCCATAAAAATCGAAAGTTTTTTGAAGAATTGATCCATATTGATACAGGAATTGACCGTGCCGTTATTGATCTGATGTTTGATCCTCAGACATCCGGCGGTCTTTTGATCAGTTTGAATAAAAAAGATGCCGAAACCTGTGTGGAAGAAATGAAAACAAAAGGAATAACTGCACAGATAATCGGTGAAATTACCCGTGACAGCCATACGGGTTTTTTGAACCTGATTTAATGCTTTTTCACATTGACTTGAGATTCAGCATGTGTTATTTGCTCTCAAGATAAATTGATCTTTGAAGGCCAACACAGAGGGTATAAAAGGCAGAGGATGAAAAAAGAAACCGGCAAAACCATGAGGGAACTTGGATATTTTGCCAGTCTCGGGATGTCGGTAGCGATTTCTATTTTTATCGGTCTTTTTATCGGTCTCTGGCTGGACAAGAAATTTGATACAGAGCCTGTTCTGATGTTTATCGGGCTGGCGTTTGGTATTGCTGCAGGCTTCAGCAATATTTTGAGAGCAGGTAAAAAAGGAAGAAAATTTTAATGCAGGACCTTCAAAAAATTGTAAATTTTGTTACAACCTCAAACTGGCTGATCTTATTATTCGGCGGAATGATCGGCCTTGCCTTGACCCCGATGAAAGTTGCTTTGGGGATTATTTTAGGTGGTTTGATAGTGGCAATTAATTTTCATCTTTTGAAAAACACGCTTAAGAATATGTTTCGTCCTGAAGTTGTACCAGAACAGGGACGCTCGCTTGTGGGCAATATCCTGGTGAAATACTATATTCGATTTGCGATAAGCGGGGGGGTGATATTCCTGCTTATATCAAAACATATTGTTCATCCGTTGGGTCTTCTGGCAGGACTATCGGTTGTAGTGGCAAGCATGTTTGTGGCTACGGCGCTTGAGTTAACAAGATTATTTTTCAAGGAGGCAGTATAAGGTGGAACATCCATATTTGATTCTCACTTCATTGTTTGGAATGATAGGTTTGGAAGGGTGGGCAGCGGCACATCCACAGGTTACATATATGTGGCTGGCAATGATCATTTTAATCTTTTTTGGCTGGCTTGCAGGAAAAAGCATTACCATGGTGCCCAAAACAGCTCAGAATGTATTTGAAGTTCTGATTTCAGGCCTTGAAGAGTTTATGGTCACGGTTACCGGGGAAGAAGGCAGAAAGTCTTATCCCCTTGTATTGACCATATTCTTATTTGTTCTTTTAGGTAACCTGATGGGGTTGGTCCCAGGATTTTTTCCACCAACCGCCAATATCAATACCACACTGGGATTAGCACTTATTGCCGTTTTATGGAGTCATGTGATCGGTATTCAACAGCACGGCTTTAAATATATCAAGCACTTTTTAGGACCCGTACCTGCAATGATCCCCTTGTTTTTCCCCATTGAAGTCATCGGACATACAGCAAGGGTTCTTTCCCTTACCTTCCGTCTTTTTGGAAATATGGCAGGACATGAACTGGTTGTCGGTATTCTGCTGGGACTGGGCGGAATGTTTCTGGCACCGCTTCCGGTTATGGCGTTGGGTTCATTTGTTGCCCTGGTGCAGGCATTTGTATTCTTCTTACTGTCGACCATGTATATTGCCGGCGCAATAGAAGAATCACATTAATAAGGCGTTTTACGGGATTTGGAAGAAGCCCCGTTATTTTTATATTATTTTATTTAATTATAGTAAGGAGTAAAACATGGAATTTCTAGTTGGTAGTGTATGGGCAGCAGGTCTTGCAATTGGTATTGCAGCGTTTGGTTGTGGCATTGGTCAGGGCTTAGGCTTAAGTGGTGCCATGAGCGGTATTTCAAGAAACCCTGAAGCAGCCGGTAAAATCCAGGTGAACATGCTGATCGGTCTTGCAATGATCGAGTCTCTTTGTATTTATGCTCTGGTTGTTGCCCTGATTCTGATGTATGCTCATCCTGCACTGAAGGGTGCTATCGCTGCAATGGGCGGTCACTAAGCCATACAGCTTGAATTAAGCAGATATTTTTAATAAAAAGGGTGTAAGACATTTTTTGTGTTACGCCCTTTTTATATTTATCTTTTAATGATTTTTCTTGCCTGACCCTGTCATTATTGTTATATTTTTCAAGAAAATAAGATTATCTGATAAAAGATCAGATAGAAATTATAAATTTTCATTCGATTGAAAAGGTGGCCAGATGAACAGCCAATCTATTGAGTTCGATAAGATAAAAGAAGATGCTACTTTACCCGAGATCGTTCGCAAATCATTTCGTGTTCCAATTGAAGATACAAAAAAGGTATGGGTTTTAATCCATAACAAAAAGTATCTGGTACAAGATATTTGCATCGGCGGCATCGGCATTGTTCTTAAAGACAATTCAGTATTTACCATTGACCAATCCATAAAAAAATGCGAACTCAATATTTTTGATATATCAGTTAAAAATTTAGACGGCCGGATTGTTCATCTTTCATCAGGCCCTGGAAAAGAGTTGAAATGTGGTATCCAGTGGTTAAGCATGGAAAAAGAAACCATCCATCAAATTTCAAAAATTGTTTTAACGATGAAACAACAATTATTGCAAGATAACAGCAGTTCACTTTATAATGAATAAATCATATCATGCCTAAAAAAAACGATATTATGTACAATATCCTTGTCGGACATGGGGACGAATTTGCAGCTTGTGTTGAAGAGCTGGATTGTTTGATTTACAAAAATGATTTGGGTTCAAAAAATGGAATGCTTCAGGATCAGGACACTAGGATCTGGCAGGCTTCAAAAGATAATGTATCTGTTCAGGTTTGGGAAGGCAAAGCTAAAATTAAAGTTAAGGTTTCTCCTGGAAAAAAAGAAAACATTTCCATGAAGCGAATAGCCCAAATAGCTGTAAATGCTATTCTTGAGGAACTTAAAAAGGAGGATTAGTGGCGATCATCGTCTGCCCCAAGTGTGCTAAAAAACATAAGGTTAATCTGGATACTGTCAGAGAAAATGTGCCTTTAGGAAAAAATATTGCGGCGCGCTGTAAATCCTGCGGTCATAAATTCCCTGTGCAGCTTGATCATCTCATTAATCAAGAAAAAGAACAGACTCAAGAAGTTAAAAAAACGATCAGAAAAATCTGTGTTACGCTAAGCAAGGGAGGTGTGGGCAAAACTACAACCTCGGTTAACTTAAGCGCAGGTCTGGCCCTTGCCGGGCACAAAGTCTTGCTTGTGGATACAGATACCCAGGGTCAGTCTTCCTATATTCTTGGGAAAAAACCAAGGGCCGGTTTGACTGAATTGCTGACAAAAGAGCTTGCCCCTGAAGAGTGTGTCGTCAGGGCCAGAAAAAACCTCTGGCTCCTTTCCGGTGGCAAATCTCTGGCCGGGGTGAAAAGAATCATTGATCGGAAAAGTTTTGGTGCTGAGTGGACCCTGTCTGAAGCCATGAAAGATCTGGATCAAAGATATGATTTCATTATTATTGATACAGCCCCTGGATGGGACCAGCTCATTGTCAATGTCCTGTTCTATGCGACAGAAGTTCTTGTGCCGGTGGCATTGGAAGTAATGCCCCTGCAGGGATTATCGGAATTCATGAAAAGTCTGGGATCCATTCAGAAATATCGAAAAGAAATTGTTTTAAAATATATTGTCCCCACTTTTATGGATACCAGAGTAAAGGGACCGGAGACAATATACACCCAACTTAAAAAATTATATCCCGAATACATATGTACTCCCATCAGGTATAGTGAAAGCCTTTCCGAGGCACCCTCTTATGGAAAATCTATTTTTGAGTTTGCCCCCGGGTGTACGGCATCTTCCGATTACAGGGAACTTGTAAGAAAAGTAACACTGGACGCATCAGCACTTCTATAATTTTTTCAAGAAAAACAAGCGTATTTTCAGCAAATAGGAAAACAGCTATTGAGACTTAGGACACAAATTATTATAGCAGTTGTAACTGCCTGTAGTATTATCAATTTATTTTTGTGTTTTTATTTCACTGGGAAAATCAGGGAATCAGAGCTTGCAAGTCTTGTAACCAAAATAGAAAAATCCGCCTATATGATGAAACTTGTGAATGCAAGACCTCTTTATAATGTGGATAAAGAAACGCTTCGGGTGAACATTGAGACGTTTTTTGATGATGAAAACATGAAAAGCATTTCTATTCAGGAAGGGGACATTGATGTTAATATCAAGTTTGAAAGAACGTTTGATACCCCCAAAGGTATTGACATCAACAAAAATTTTTATATCTATTATAAGGGCCTCAAACTGGGGAAAATGAATGTTGTCTATTCAACCAGCCTGATTGAACAAAAGCTTTCCAAATTTAGAAATCAAATGCTGTATTTCACTTTTTCCATTATTTCACTTCTGGTTGTGGTACTGATTTTTCTTGTGAACAAGCTGATGCAGCCGGTAACCGATTTGACCCGGGCAGCTTCCGATATTGCTGCAGGAAACCTAGACAGGAGTATTGAACAGGGCGGAGTGGGAGAGGTTGGAGAATTATCACGCAATTTTGCTGCCATGCGAGATGCGATCAAAGGCAAGATCAATGACCTTGCCTTGACCAATCGGAATCTGGAAAAAGAGATTTTTTTAAAGGAAATAAACGAAAAGAAAATATTAAGACAAAGCATGGTCATCACCTCGGTGAATAATTTCTTTCAAAAATCAATGCTGGCTCAAACCTATGAAGATATCGCCCGGATTTTTATTCCCATTGCCTTAAAAGTGATTCCAAGTAAGTATTGTTTTGTTGGTGAGGTTACAAAGGACAATAAAAATTTAATGGATATCCTGGCCATTTCCGACCAGGCGTTGCAAGACTGTAACATAGCTCAGATGGATAAGGTTGTCCGGCTCAGGGGGCAGGAAATCAGAGGAATAAGGGCATGCGTTATTCACCAGGATAAAACCATTATTTCAAATAATCCTCTGTCTCACCCTGATTTTGTTCAATTACCCGAGAACCATATTCCCATTGAATCTTTTTTGGGTGTACCCATGAAACTGGGCTCAGAAATAAAAGGCATCATTGCTTTTGCAGGAAAACAGGGCGGATATGATTCAGATGACCAGGAAGCATGTGAAATGATGGCAATCGCTCTTGTGGAAGCATTAAGCCTGAAAAAAAGGGAAGACGAGAAGGCAAGGCTTGAAGAAATGATGATTCAGTCAGAAAAGATGATGTCCATTGGCGGACTTGCCGCAGGAATGGCCCATGAAATCAATAATCCCCTTGCAGGAATTTTACAAAATTCCCAGGTCATTCAGAACAGGTTGAAAAACAAACTGCCGGCAAATGTTTCTGCTGCCAGGGAACTGGGCCTTGAACTTGATGATATCCAGGCATATATGGAAAAAAGGGATATCTATAAAATGATCGATTCGGTCCTGGATGCCGGGAAAAGGGCTGCGGCAATTGTGACGAATATGTTATCTTTTTCAAGGAAAAGCACGTCAGGGTTTATTGCTGAAGATATCTGCGGGCTTATGGATAAAACACTGGAACTAGCTGGGAGCGATTATAACCTGAAAAAGAAATTTGATTTTAAAAAAATAATCATCAAAAAAGACTATGCCACAAAAATACCGCCAATATCCTGTAAAGCAAGTGAAATTCAACAGGTGTTTTTTAATATATTGTCTAATGGCGCCCAGGCGATGATGTCGGGGGAAGAAACGCCGACCCCCTGCTTTGAATTAAAAATTTTCAGACAAGAGGATATGGTCAACGTTGAAATTAAAGATAATGGACCTGGCATGAAAGAGGATACCAAAAAAAGAATTTTTGAACCGTTTTTTACGACAAAAAGCGTGGGAGAGGGAACAGGATTAGGCCTTGCGGTTTCGTATTTCATTGTTACTGAAAATCACAAAGGCCGCATAGAGGTTGAATCAAAACCATTCAAAGGAACAAAATTTACTATTCATCTGCCGATTGCTGAAAGATAATTCGTTAAGGGGCACGATTTACATATGTTTTGTATTTGAAATTGTGCCCCCTTTTTTAGGTGTTTGCAGATTATAAATTGCAGATTTCTTCACGGCTGAAAACTTTAATATTTTTTTGGGTAAGAATTTTAAATGCCTTATCATGATCATCAAACCGGAAAATCATGATGGCATTTTTACATTGCGGATTTGTAAATGCATACATGTATTCTACATTGACTTCATTTTCACTGAGTGCTTCTAAAATAATATTCAGGCCACCCGGTTCATCTTTTACTTCAACTGCTAAAACCTGGGTTTTCCCAACAGTGAATCCTTCTTTTTTTAACGCTTTTTCTGCTGTTTCATTGTCATTTACAATGAAACGCAACACACCGAAATCAGTTGTATCGGCAAGAGATAATGCCCTGATATTGACATTGGCATCCCTTAGGATTGCAGTAACTTCTGCAAGCCGTCCTTCCTTGTTTTCAATAAAGATGGATATCTGTTCTGCAAACATGACATTTAACCCCTTTTGTCTAATATAGTTTTCCTGTGAACACAGGTTTTCGTTTTTCAAGAAAAGCACTGGTTCCTTCTTTTGCATCTTCGCTTGCCATAGTGAGTCCAAAGACATCGTTTTCAATTCTGCAGCCGGTTTCAAGATCAGTATTCAATCCGTTCTGAACGACTTCTTTTGCAGATCTTAAGGCGACTTTACCCTTGGAGGCGATAAGGTTTGCGGTTTTCATGACTTCCTCCATGAGGGTATCAGGGTCGCATATTTTATTGACAATACCATATTCCAGCGCTTGCTGGGCATTAATGGTTTTCCCGGTAAAAATCATTTCTTTAGCACGATTTTCACCCACGAGCCTTGCCAGTCTCTGTGTTCCGCCAAATCCTGGAATCAATCCAAGATTGATTTCAGGCAGGCCAAAAATTGCCTTTTGAGAGGCATAGATGAAATCACACGCAAGAGCAGCTTCCGACCCGCCTCCCAGGGCAAATCCGTTAACTGCAGCAATAGCCGGGATGGGAAGCGCCTCAATTTTTGAAAAAACTTTCTGTCCTTTGCGGGAAAAATATTTTCCCTGTAAAGGCGTCATTTTTACAAGTTCTGCTATGTCGGCTCCGGCAACAAAGGCTTTATCTCCGGCACCTGTCAAAATTAGGACGCTGATGTCTGTATTGTCTCTTATCTGATCCAATGCAATGTCCAATTCATCAAAAAGCGCATTGTTCAGAGCATTTAAAGCTTTGGGTCGGTTAAAATAAATGGTTGCAATATGGTTTTTTATCTCAAGGATAATGTTTTCAAAAGACATGATGATCTCCTTTCGTATCGGTTATAGTTGTTTGGGATTTGTAGTCTCTATATATTTTTCAACCCCATCGGCGATGGCGTTGCAAATCTGAGTCTGATAGGCATCACTCATGAGCCGTTTGCAGTCTGTTTTGTTGCTGATAAAGGATGTCTCAATAAGGATGGACGGCATCCTTGCCCCCAGCAGGACATAAAACGGGGCCTGTTTTACCCCCAGGTTGTTGACGCCGGAATATTTTTTTTGCATTCCGCTCACAAAAGAGTTGTGCACAACATCGGCAAGCCGGGTGGATTCTTCAATTTTAGCATGTTTCATCAAATCACTTAAAATATATTCCAGATCTGAAATATTTTTTTCAGACGTTGCATTTTCTCTTGCTGCAACAGCAATGGCCTGGTCGTCCGTGGCAAGGTTTAATATATAGGTTTCAATACCGGTAAGATTTCTGTTTTTTGCCGCATTGCAGTGAAGAGAGATAAACAGGTCTGCTCTTTTTGTATTGGCAATGGCAGTTCTTTCTTCTAAGGTCAGTTTCTTGTCTGTTGACCGTGTTAAAAGCACCGTACACTTTAACCGGTCTCTTAAGGTCACGGCAAGCTTTTTGGAGATTTTCAAGACAATATCTTTTTCCCAGACATTTTTATAATAACCGGGTGCTCCGGGGTCTGACCCGCCATGTCCCGGGTCAATGACAATTTTGCTGACGCCTAATGCCAGTTGTCGTGCAATATCAGATGATTTTAAATTGTCAGTTGTCATCCGGTGCGTCTTTTTAAGGTCATCCGAATCTGCCACTTGGGGTTCGGATGAAGGGACAGGCACTCCATTGGCGCCCTTACCCCATACATCAATCACAATTCTGAAGGGATCTTTTAAAGAAAATATTTTATAGTTTTCAAAGGATTTTATATCAATCACAACCCGTACTGTATGGGGCAGGTATTGGCCGGCCCGGGCCTGCTTTAAAAGATTGTCATCAATCTGCGTATGTTCGGCCACCCCTTTTCCAAGTCTTGTCTGTTCAATATCAATATAAAGGCGTTGAAACGGTTTATCAATACCAGGGTCTTTATTTAAGAGCCGGTGGGAATACTCCCTTTCACTGTCTGCATTGACAACAATTCTTGTGTATTCCGGGTTTGACCAGAACCGAAGGTCTGTAATCCTTGTATCTTCTGAATGCGTCTCTTGCGAAGCGGCAGGTTTTATATCAATCGGTTTTTGGTAGGTGGCCTGAGGAATTACTTTTTCCTTTTCATCCTGCTTTTTCTGGCTATCAATAAAC
>JAHJLN010000139.1 GCA_018821715.1 Pseudomonadota bacterium
AAGCAAACGGTTGAATGCGGCTATGGATACTGATTATCTGGAGAATGTTATGTTTAAGTGACAGACACCGGCAACCAGGTGCTAAAGCATAGGGCTTCTTAATCTTTACATGCGCTGGCCACGGCATCCGCCTGCCTTTAAAATGCATTACCAGCAATTCTCGGTCACATTTTTTTCTATTTCTAATGGGGGGGGTTGGGGATAAGTTAAAATATATTTTTCACAGTGTTTGTATTTCATATCTGTCCAATAGATTGATATAATAGGAAATTAAAAACCATATTTAACATTGAATCTATCCCCAAGGATACCCAGCTTCGGGATATTCTGGAATCAAATCCGCTGTACTTTTCGATTCATGGTTTTTAGAAAATGGGAAACAATGTTAAAAAAAATCATAGGTCCACCCGATTTTGCACCCCCATAATACCCTCCTAATTGCCTTTTTCCAAAAAGAGTTCTAATTTGAGACTCAAACAAACTGTGATGTCCAGTGGAGTGCAGGTTGCCTTACAAAGCGGCGGATTTTGGATCTGTTTTTACAAATTCTTAATGAAGCGGAGCGTGAAACAGCAAACTGTTTGAGGACATACTTGCCCGCAGTTTTTGCTGTTTAGTGGAGCAAATTTAGAAGTTGTAAACAGATCCAACTCCAGAGCGTGTAAGATGACCTGACCGGAACGGGTCATAGCTATTTTTGTTCCTTATTTTCAAATGCTTTTGTTCTTTATTGGTTTGTGACCGAAAATTGCTGATCATGCCATGCAGTCGTTGACGGGTGTCAATTTATCTGGTATTGTCCTTGTATACTGTTTAATTTATAGAATTCAGCATTTCAGTACTAATATCTTTTTGTAAAACTTAAAAAAGGCGCAACCTTGAACGATTCAAACACCCCTGCCATTCTGGTTGTAGATGATTCAAGCTTTATCAGGACAACGGTGCGCAAGGCCCTTGAAGCTGAAGGGCTTAAGGTTTACACGGCTGATGACGGAGCCCAGGCCTTAAAACTGCTCACAGATACGAAAACACCTGAAATTGATATTGTCCTGACAGACCTGAATATGCCCAACATGGACGGAGAGCAGCTTTGTATCAGCATAAAAGCTGACGAACGGCTGAAATCCATACCGGTTATTTTTCTGACATCCCAGGCCAACCAGAAAACAGAATCCCTTATTTTTAAAGCCGGGGCCAGTGATTTTATTGCCAAACCCTTTATTCGCGAATTGCTTTTGGCAAGAATTCTGGTACAGCTTCAAAGCCAGGCATCAAAAAAATATCTTGAAAAACAGATTGAAAATCAGACCGTTCATTTAAGACAGGCTAAAGAAGAAGCTGAGACAGCCAATGTGGCAAAAAGCGCGTTTCTGGCTAATATGAGCCATGAAATCAGAACTCCCATGAACGGTGTCCTGGGGATGGTGAGTCTCCTGCTGGAGACCCCGCTGACAAAAGAGCAGACCGACTATGCAGAATCCATCCGCCAGAGTGCCGATGCCCTGCTGAACATTATCAATGACATCCTGGATTTTTCAAAAATCGAGGCCGGAAAAATGGAGCTTGAGATCATTGATATTGACCTTGGAAAAACGCTCCATGATATCAGCCAGATTATGGCCACCAAAGCCCAGGAAAAAAACATTGAATATATCTGCCTGATCGAAGAAAACGTTCCCAATTTTTTAAAAGGCGATCCCACACGGCTTCGTCAGATTATCATCAATCTTTCGGGCAATGCCATTAAGTTTGTTGAAAAAGGCGAAATCCTGCTCAGGGTTTCTTTTGTAGAAGAAAAAAACCATAGTGTATTGCTCAGATTTGAAATCAGTGATACGGGTATCGGTATTTCAAAAGAACAGCTCGGCCGACTGTTCAAATCCTTTTCACAGGTTGATGCCTCCACCACCAGAAAATATGGCGGGACAGGACTGGGATTGACAATCTCCAAGCAGCTTTCAGAATTAATGGGAGGCCAAATCGGGGTTGAAAGCACCCAGGGAGAAGGCTCCACCTTCTGGTTTACCGCCTGTTTTCAAAGACAGTCCGCTATTACGGGCAAAGCCCCTTTTATCCATTCAAAAATAAAAGCCTTAAACTGCCTGGTCATTGATGACAATGACTCCTGCAGAAACTCGATGGCATTGCATCTTTCTTCACTTGGGTGCCTGGCAGACAGCGCCCAGAACACCGTCATGGCCATGGAAAAACTCATGGATGCAAAACAGGACAAGCCGTTTGATACTATTTTTATTGATATGGAAATGCCCGGCATGGACGGAAAAGAATTTGCCCGTCAGCTGATTAAAAATCCAGACATAAAAGATGTGTTTTTGATTCTCATGACCTATACCGGAAAACGGCTGGACAAGACCACGCTGACCGCATTGGGATTCGCGGCCCAGATCGCAAAACCCATCTACCGTGCCCATGTTCTTGAATGCTTAAAGGAACTGCATGGGATTGATTCTGAAAAAAAAGAAATTGAAACACGATTCGGGATTGAAGAACTTAAAGCTGCTGCCATAGAAGCGCCAAGGAATCTGAATATCCTTCTGGCCGAAGATAACAAGATGAACCAGAAAGTGGCTGTAAACATTCTCAAAAAGCTGGGCCACACGATTACCATTGCCGAAAACGGCAAACAAGCCTTTGAACTGTTTATGGAAAAACAGTTCGACCTTATCTTAATGGACGGCCAGATGCCGGTAATGGACGGCCTTGAAGCTACCAGGGCCATTCGGGAGATAGAGAAGAAACAACAGGGATCAAAAAGCCATATCCCCATTATCGCATTGACCGCGAATGCCATGAAAGGGGACAGGGAACGGTTTATCGATTCCGGAATGGATGACTATATTACAAAACCCATCAAACGAAAAGACCTGGAAGATGCCATTATCGCCAGCTATGCCAAAGAAAAAACCATGGAAAAACCCCTGCACAGAAGTGATATTCTTGATCTTGACGAATTGATCCTGACCATGAATGGAGATAAAAATCTGGTCAAGGAGTGTTTTGACGATTTCTATCAAAACCATGGCCCCCTGCTCAATGACATCAGACTTGGAATTGATAAAACCGACACTGCAAAGGTAAAAGAATCGATATTTACCTTTAGAGATTCGGTAAAGCATCTTTCATGCAAAATGCTTATGGATGCGGCCTTCTCCCTTGATCGGGCGGTGGCTGATGATAACAAGGCTCTTATTGAAAAAGAATTTAACACCCTGTATCAATCCTGCGCTAAATTAAAGGATTTTATTGTCCGATACGCTGTAAAAAATCTTTTCATGAAATTTCTGCTTGTGGATGATGAGTTTGTCTCCAGACAAAAAGCCCATAAAATTCTTTCCCAGTATGGTGAGTGCGATGTTGCCATTAATGGTCTTGAAGCGCTGAACGCTTTTGTTCGGGCTCACAATGAAAATGATCCCTATAACTTGATTTTCCTGGATATCAACATGCCGGACCTTGACGGAAACGTGGTGCTGCAAAAAATCCGGCAATGGGAAGACTCCAGAGATATCACGACATCTGATATCGTAAAAATTATCATGCTGTCTGCTGATGATTCAGAAGATACCATCAAGGGCTCACTGAAAGCAGGGTG
>JAHJLN010000140.1 GCA_018821715.1 Pseudomonadota bacterium
ATTTTCATTTTTAATTTAAAACAAAGGGGGCAAAGCCTTGGAAAAAAAAGTTCTTGTTCCGGTGGCCCAGGGATCAGAGGAAATGGAAGCCATCACCATCATTGATGTCCTTCGCAGGGCCGGTGCAACGGTTATTGTCGCATCTGTGGACGATATCACGATCAAAGCATCAAAGGGAATTGAATTTAAAGCCGACATCCTGATCAAAGACTGCATGGATGAACCTTTTGACCTGATTGTTCTTCCCGGGGGGATCCCCGGAGCCCAGAATCTAAAGGCGTCAAAAGACCTTGAAATCCTGTTGAAAAAACAGGCTACAGAAAAAAAATATTATGCAGCTATCTGTGCGTCTCCTGCCGTGGTCCTTCACCCCTACGGTCTTGTCACCCCCGGCAGGGTGACCTGCCATCCCGGATTTGCAGGCATGATTGATCAGGGGAATGTGGTTGAATCAAACGTGGTTGTAGACGGCAATTGTATCACCAGCCGAGGGGCAGGGACAGCCTGTGAATTTGCCTTGCGCCTTGTTGAGCTTCTTTATTCAGCGGAAAAGAAAAAAGAAGTGATGCAGGGCCTTGCACTGGTGGTTGACTGATCATTCGGCAATGGGTGTTATGAAGTTTAAAGGGGAGAATTATTATCTCTTATCCTTTTTTCATGGGTATAGATGTTGAATCGATTGCCCCTTGCAAATCCGACAATGGTCAATCCGGCCCTGTCAGCCAGCTTAACGGCGCAAAGGGTGGGCGCGGCATTGGAAATAACAATGGGAATGCCGGTTCTAATGATTTTGCCGATGATTTCAAGGGACATCCTGCAGCTGACCGTTGCAATTTTATCCCGGGTATCCATCCCTTTTAACAGAATATCGCCTGCCAGTTTATCAAGGGCATTGTGCCTGCCGATGTCTTCATAGTATGACAGGATTCCATCAGCCGTGCATACCCCTGCGCTGTGTACGGCACCGGTTTTGTGAAACAGTTCTGAATGATCCCAGTGCGATTGAATCAAAGAGAGCACCTGGTCATAGGTAATGCTCAAGGTGTCTTTGGGGCGGGTTGAATCTGTTGGGTCCTGCAAAAGTGCCCCGCCGGATGATCCTTTAACCTGCCGACTGTTTTTAAATGTTTCCAACCGGTGTGTTGCTGTGGCATTTAATGTGATATGGCATTGTCTTTTTTCTTTTATAAAATTAATTTCCAGTATATCTGTTTTTTGTTGCACAATGTTCTGGGTAAATATAAATCCTGCTGCAAGTGCTGTGACATGGGTCATGGTAGCCACCATTTCAAAGGCGCAGGTTTTGTTTATCAATATCTTAAGAATGTCTTCATCAATAATGCTGTCCTTGAGCTTGATTTTTTTATTGTCTTTTATTCTTATGATATCAATTTGTTTGATTATATCTTTTTCATCCATGGGTATCTCCATCAAAATCATGGCATCAGTTTAACCCTTCAATTCAATGAAAACAACCGGTAAAATTTTTGTTTTGCACTTGAAAGCAATCACCCTGTGTGACATATTGGCCGGGTTGTGTTAAAAGTTTTTTTATTTCTTGCTATAAAAATCAACAAAAACATGGGGTGGTCTTGGGAAAAAGTGACATATCAGCAGTGGCAAAAATTAAAAGCCCCTCCTTTTTTTATGGGTATGCCATCATTGCAGCCGGTTTTTTTATCCAGGCGGTTGCCTGGGGTACGAGCAACAGTTTCGGTGTTTTTTTTGATTCATTAATCAATGAATTCGGCTGGTCAAGGGCCACGATTTCAGGGGCAGCCTCTTTGTGTTTCCTGGTGCATGGGGTATCCAGTATTTTTTTGGGAAACCTGAACGATCGGTTCGGGCCCAGAATCATCATGAGCGCCTGTGGTTTTTTTCTTGGGCTGGGATTGTTTTTAATGACAACAGTGAATTCGCCCTGGCAGCTGTATCTGTTCTATGGCCTGATCGCCGGTATCGGACTGGGGGGCATGGATGTTATCCCTTTGTCAACAGTGACAAGATGGTTTGAAAAAAAACGGGGGATGATGAGCGGCATCATCAAGGTGGGTACCGGGGTCGGAATGTTCATCATGCCGTTTTTTATCACATGGCTTTTAAAGGGGTATGGATGGCGCACTTCATTTGCAGTCCTGTCTGTTATTATCATGATCTCCATCATCTGTCTTGCCCAGTTCCTGGTGAGAAATCCAATCCAGAAAGCACAATTTATTGACAACACCAAGCATCTTGCATCAGTAAATTCAAATACATCAGAGCAGGGATTGACCTTTAAGGAAGCGGTTCGTACCAGACAATTATGGACGGTTTGCGCCATTTATTTTATTATTCTCATCTGTGTTTACACCATCCTGATACACATTGTTCAACATGCCATTGATCTTGGCATCCCCGTAAGCACTGCTGCCGGAATCCTGGCAATCGTCGGCGGAGTGAGTATTTCAGGCAGATTCCTGATGGGCGGCGCCGGGGATAGAATCGGTGAAAAATCTGCTTTGGTTATCTGTCTTTTGACGCTGTTAACCGCACTTGTCTGGTTACAGGCAGTTAAACCCTTATGGATGTTTTATGTATTTGCAACCATATACGGGTTTGCCCACGGCGGGTTTTTTTCCCTGGTTTCCCCTCTGATTGCAAGGCTGTTCGGGACAAAGTCTCACGGTATTCTTTTCGGAATGGTCATTTTCTGCAGCACTGTGGGCGGAGCCATCGGCCCGTTTGTGGCCGGATACATCTTTGATATAACCCATAGCTACAAAATGGTCTTTTTGATCCTGGCAGTCCTGTGTATCATCGCCCTGGCATTAACCGCATCACTAACGCCCCTGCTCAGGGAAAAGAGCCTGTAAACAGATGTGAAAGGCTCTTTTCTGCTGCAGGGCCGACGGTCCTTGTTTTATTCAAATATTTTTTCATCTGCTGCATGGGCTTCGGCAGCATCTTCTTCCATGTCGCGGATGGCGCAGGTTTTCTTATTGTGCCCGTGCTCCTTGTACCATTCATTGGCAATGATCATGGACATGACCTCATTGGTTCCGGTCCAGATGGATGCCAGGCGAAGGTCCCTGAAAATACGTTCCACAGGATAGATATTGGTGTACCCGATACCGCCCATGACCTGCATGGCATTGTGGACCGCTTTCTGGCAGGATTCAGTAACAAATTTCTTGGACTGGGAGACCAGTCGTCGAATCTGTTTTTCATCGATCTGTTCGTCAACTGCCCGTGCCGTGGCGTAAATCATGGCCCGGGATGCATCCAGCAGGGTGACGGCTTCGGCCACCTGGAAGGACACGCCCTGGAAAGCGGCAACCGGCAGGCCGAATGCCTTGCGCTTCGAGGTGTAGCCTGTGGCCACGGCCACGGCCGGTGCAGCCGCGCCAATGGTCATGGCAGCCGTACCCAGTCGTTCCGGGATCATCATGGTGTTAAAAATGTCCACCCCCTGGTTCAACCTGCCCAGAAGATTTTGTTTGGCAACCTTTACATTTGAAAAGACCATCCGGGCCGCGCCGCCGCCCCTGCAGCCCATAAGCCCGTAAAGGTACTGGCTTTTCACCCCGTCTGTTCTATCCACGAGAAAGCAGGAAATGCCCTTGCGGGGTTCGGCATCAGGATCAGTTCTGGCGTATACCAGAAAATAATCCGCCCCTTCTCCGCCCACAATAAAGCGTTTTTCACCATTGAGAAGAAAATGGTCTCCCTTGTCCTGGGCCGTGGTGGTGGTGCCGAAAAAATCAGATCCGCCCCTGGGTTCTGTCAGGCATTCAGCAGCAAAGATTTCGCCTTTGAGCAGGGGTTTAACATATTTTTCCTTCTGGGCATCCGTGCCGTGGAGGATGATGGCATCACAGACCAGTTCGGCGCCCACCCCAAAGGTGCAGGCAAAGATATAGCCCAGTACCCCGATCTCCTGCATGACCATGCAGGTGGAAACCCAGTCCATGCCCCTGCCGCCCCATTTTTCAGGGTAACGGCATCCCATGAGGTTCCGTTTGCCGGCTTCCTGTAAAAATTCTTTTGGGAACTGGATTTTGTCTGCATCCATGTCCAGGATCATTTTTTTGGGGATTGATTTTACAAACTCCCTGGCCTCATCCCGGAGAGTCTTTTGCTCTTTGGTTAAAAGAAAATCAAACATGTTAAAACTCCTTCCTGAGTTTGTATTTCATCACCTTGCCCGACGGTGTGTGGGGAAGTTCGCTGACAAAATGGAATTTGCGGGGAATTTTGAACTTTGCCAGCCGGTTGGAAAGAAAATCGGTTAATGCGTCTTCGGTCAGTTCTGCGTCTTTGCCGGGTACGATGACCGCATGAACGGTTTCGCCCCAGTCCTTGTGCACGGCACCGATGACAGCAGCTTCGGCAATCCCGGGATGTTCCATGATCCGGTCTTCCACTTCCTTGGAATAGACATTTTCTCCGCCTGTGACAATCATGTCCTTGATTCTGTCCACAATAAAGAGAAATCCGTCTTCATCCATCCGTGCCATGTCACCGGTCCTGTACCAGCCGTCATGAAATGCTTCCCGGGTTGCGGCATGATTGTTCAGGTATTCCTTCATCATGGAGCCGGCCTTGAGCCAGATTTCTCCTGTTTCCCCAGGGCCTGCCAAAAGCGTTTCATCTTTCATGAGTTTCATTTCTGCGCCTGGCAGGGCTTTTTGGCCGATGGAACCGGCATGGTGCAAATGATCTTCCGGAAACAGGACGGTTCCGGTGGGGCCGGATTCGGTCATGCCGTATACCTGGTAAAACCGGTCTGACTTGTAATTTTCAACCAGTTTTTTGACGGTATCCGGGGCAATGGGACCGCCGCCATAGATCCAGGCCTTCATGGAAGACAGATCAAATTTGCTGAAATGGGGGATGACCTGAAGGGGCATCAGATAGGAAATGGGAGCGCCAAAATACGCGGTACAGGCTTTCTTTTCAATGGCCTCAAGAAAGTGCAGGGGATGGTATTCCCTTAAAAGCACGCTGGTGCCGGCCACATAGGTGGTTCCCATGAACCAGTTGTTCAGGGGTGAGGAATGCCAGATGGGCATGGCAATGAGCATGGTATCGGTTTGATCCAGATCAATGGCCTGGGCACCGGTAATCCCGGCAGACACCACACTTTTATGGGTATGAACGCAGCCCTTGGGTTTGCCCGTGGTCCCGCTGGTATAAAGGAGTTCGGCCGGGTCATCCTCGTGGATGGGAACCGGGGTGAAAGACACAGCCTTGTCCATGGCATCTTTCAGGAAAACAACCCCTTGTGCCGGTGTATCCATGGATATTTTCTGAATCCTGGTCTTCAGGCCGTCAGCCACCTGTGCAAGGCTGCCGTCAAAAAGAAAGAGGGTGGCGCAGCTGTCTTCAAGGATATAATCCACCTCAATGGCCGTGAGCTTATGGTTTACCGGCACGGCAATGCCTCCGGCCTTTAGTATGCCGAAAAAACAGAACACAAAATCAAAGCTGTTCTGGCTCATGATGGCGACAGGATCTCCCTTTTTAAGCCCCATGGCCTGGAAACAGGCAGCAGCCTGCTCGCTTTTTTCTTTTACCTCTGAGAACGTAAAGGATGTGTCCATATTGCACAGGGCGGTTTTTTCAGGGTGATGTGCGGCATTTGCATCGACAAGTTCAATGATTGTCATTTTTTTATCTCCTTATGGTTGGGGTCAGCCGGATGATTCAGTTGGGTCATCCGTTTAATGAGTTTTTCCCTTGTTGCAAGGATGTCCTGCTCTAAAAGCATGAGTTCCTTTTTTCTTTCCTGGATTTCCCTGAGCTTTGCATCTCCGAATTTCAGACTTTTTTCAATCTGTTCAATTTCATTGGGATCTGTATTGGCCATGCCGATCATTTCAGCGATTTCATCCAGACAGAACCCGAATCTTTTCCCCCTTAAGATCAATTTGAGCCGTGCCATGTTTCTGGGGGTGTAGACCCGCTGGTTCCCGGCACTTCTCAGGGGGAGGATCAGTCCTTTTTCTTCGTAAAAACGGATGGTCCGGGTACTGATATCCAGCGCATCCGCTATCTGGGATATGGTATAGTTTTTATTTTTTTGGGTCATGGCAGCTTCTCCTGTTGCAGAAAAAAAATACATCCAAAATAGTTAACGTTTACGTAAACTGTAATATATTCTTTGTCAACTAAAAAAATATTATTTGACCCGTGTGAAGGGCATAAGATATGTTAAAGACGTCAATGCCCGGGTCTATCTGTGATGTTGATCACAAGGAACAAATAGGATATAAGTCAGGGCAGGGTGGTGACATGCCCCGGACATCTTTATGAAGAAATTTTAATAAACGGAGGTCAAAATAAGATGCAGTTTATTGTAACCGGATACGACGGCAAGGATGAGGGCGCTCTGGACAGGCGGATGGCAGCACGGGAAGCCCATCTGGCCAAGGCAAAAACAATGTATGAAACCGGCAGATGGCTGTATGCCGTCGCCATTTTAAATGATGCAGGGAAAATGGCAGGTTCTGTGATCGTCTGTGATTTTGATTCCAGGCAGGCTTTGGAAAGCGAATGGCTTGAAAAAGAACCCTATGTTCTGGGCAAGGTCTGGGAAAAAATAGACATTACCAGGGCCCAGGTGGCGCCGTTCTGCGATAAAAAATAAAGAAATGCCACAAAAATTCAAATAATTTTATGTTATTTAAAAAATTATCTTCAAAAATCAGGGTTTCCCCGATTGATTTTCTGAAAAACATTTCCTATAGCAGAGCTATCCATTATTTTTGCCGCCCTTAATTATAGATAAAGCGGTGGTAAGTAAAAGAGCGGAGCTATCTTTTAATGAATCTTTAATTATTGTTTTTAATCAAAGGCAAATCATATTTTAATCTATTAAAGCCTGAGGATTGCCTATGAAAAAATGCCCCTCTTGTCATTTGCCTGTACCCAAATCAACTAATTCTGTTTGCAGAGGATGCGGCTAAGTATTCGAAAAATTATCGGGAATTCATGTGGTTGATGAAACTTATGGCCTGGTTGGCCAGTAGAAAACCCGAATCATCTCAGGAAGAACTGTACCTCCATTATGAAAAGCCTTCATCTGATTATTACCCTTCTATAGGATCTTATCTTATAGAAAAAATACCATTAGAAACCCTTTTGAAACGTATAAAGACTCCCAAACAACGTTGCGAGTTTGCTTATTATATCGGATTCGGCTTTCGTATGAAAAATGATTTTTCTAGGGCTGCCAACTGGTATCAGATTTGTCTGGAAACAGGGCTTACGAATAATGGTGAGTATCACTGGGCAGCAGACGAACTTTTTTGGTGGGCTCACATGGGAACCAGGAGCCGCCATAAAAATTTAGCTCAGGATATCTCTGATTACCAAAAACAAGAATTTTAAAACAACTTCCATCTTTTTTGGAGAAAAAGTTCAACAAAGAAAATACACCCGTCAGGCCGGCGAGCTTTATATTCTGCATCATTACCATACTCCAAATTTTAAGGAAAAACCAAATGGATTTTTTCGATTTAATCAGAGAACTCCGGAAGAGAGAAGCAACTAGTAACAAAGCCGGAAAGGCTATGAAAGTATTGGGGTGGATTTGTATTTTTGGAGGAGTTTGGAATGCTTTCTTTGAGTATCTGATTCCATTTGAAAAATCGCCTTTTAATCTTCCGCCTAACTATCCTTACTATGCATTAGCATGTGGTTTGTCTCTTGGCGTTCTTTTTCTAATATCATCCAAAGTAATTTTGAAAAAACTGCCTTTGGGAAAACGGATAGCTCAATTATGCATAATACTGTTAATTGCGATATGTTGTAGCTTCATATTCTTCATGTTCCCTAAAGATTTTTTCCCATTAGAGGAAGGATTATCTATAACAATCAAAACCATTTTTATTGTTATTTTTTTCATCCAATTTGGAATCCCGGCATATTTTGGAATCCGTTATTTAAACAGACTCGTTATGTGTTGATCATTCGATTAAAAATCTTGAGGATTTTCGGATATCTTTTATGGAAAAAATTGAAAAATTCCCAAGTTCTATAAGCAATGTCTTTAGGCTGTTTTTTGTGTCTATAGCTATCAGTTTTGCCATCACAATTTTGTTATTAATTTTTGGCAAAATTATTATCAGCCTTTTTTACCCAGAAATATTGGGAAAAGAGCTAATAAAAAACATTAGTTTTATTTTATTAGAAATTTTCATATATAGCTCTATATTATTCTATATCACCACAAAGCCAAATAGAACTTGGAATGAAATTTTAAGGTTTACGACGTTTCATAAGCTGATTTTAATCCCGCTTACTATTTTAATTATTGGTAATATGATTGTATTATCAGAAATTGATAATATTTTTAGATATTTAGTCCCGATTCCTGATATTTTCAGCGAGATGTTAGCAAAAACGTATGGAAATGGCGGTTTGAGTTTTATTTTC
>JAHJLN010000141.1 GCA_018821715.1 Pseudomonadota bacterium
CCCAAATTTTGGTTGAAACAAAAAAAATTGAAGTATCAAGTGCATCCTTTATTTTTTGACCCAGAAGTCGTCCATTGGGTGTAATGCTCCAGACAGCAATAGAATCTAATGAATTTTTATTTTTCTGCACTTCTATATCCATGTGAAAATGTTGAATCATATAATTTTGATTTCAAAATACTATTTGAGTTAATACTTGCTTCAACAGATTTTCCAACAATAATCAAGGCATGCCGTGTAATATGGTTGTCTTCACAGGCTTTTACAAGCCTTTTTATCTTAGTATAAACTATTTTTTCTTCGGGATGGCTTACTTTATAGGCCACGGCACACAAGGATTCGCTGCCATAGTGTTTTTCTAATATTCTTTGAACTTTATCTGCATGACCAATACTCAGGTATATGGCCATGGACGACTGATGGGACGCAAGTTTCTCCAGATCTTCCGATTCAGGCACCGGTGTTCTTCCAGATACTCTTGTCAAAATCAAAGTCTGGGTTACTTCAGGGAGGGTATATTCCATGTTCATTTTCGAAGCTGCGGCAAACGCTGCTGTAACACCTGGAATAACCTCATAGGGTATCTGTATCTTTTCAAGTTCTCTCATTTGTTCAAAAATTGCACCATACAAAGAGGGGTCGCCGGTATGCAGGCGAACAATTTTTTTGCCCTCGGCATGATATGTTTTTATGGTGTCAATTATTTTTTCTAAATCCATATCCGCACTGGATTTAATTTCCGTGTCCCGGCCTTTCCAGCACAGCACAGCTTTCGGCACTAAAGAACCTGCATAAATGATAAGATCTGCCATTTTCAGTGCATTCATGGATTTTACGGTGATAAGGTCAGGATCTCCTGGTCCGGCACCTGCAAAAACAACTGGGTTCTTTTTTTCTTTCATATTCCTTACCTTACTTCAGGTTTTGATCCTGAAATGATCCAGACCTGGTTTAATGCTTCAAATCGGTCCCCAAATGGCATTCGTTTAGATCTGGACACCTGGATTTGAACGACATTGGGTTCAAAGTTATGTTTTTTTAGGAGCGTTAAAGCAATTTCAAGATTTTGCAGTAAGACGGTATTAATAACTATAATTCCAAAAGTGACGAGCCTATTACAGGATGCTTCTATGATTTGCCCGAGGTTTTTACCGCCACCACCGATAAAAATTCGATCCGGGGATTTCAGCTCTTCTATTCCCGCCGGAAAGGCCTCATTCAAAACCTTTACGTTTGAACAGTTGAAGTTTTTAATGTTGTGAATAATATCCGAAATTCGTGCTGGATGTTTTTCTATTGTATATACTTGACCCCACGGAATTAGAAAAGAAGCCTCAATACCAATGGAACCGGAGCCTGACCCAATATCCCATAATACATGATCTTTTTTAATCAGTTTTAGTTTAGAAAGAGCAATGCTTCGGATTTCAGATTTTGTAATCAATCCTTTTGAATGTTTAAATAAGGAATCTTCCATACCGATGTGTGTTTCATGTGAGAGATTGGTTTTTCCACTAACCCATTTTTGGAGAATGACAATATTCGGCTGGGAAAAGCTTTGCTCGCTTACCAGACTAAGATTTTCAAACCATGTGATCTTTTCTTTATCCTTGTCACCCAGTCTTTCCAGGACACAAAACTTGAAGTCATAAAGACCTTGTTTTATTAAACATAGGGCAATATACTGCGGATTCATTTGCGGATCAGTTAAAAATGCGACCTTATTTTCACCAGCAAGGCTTGAAAAGGAAATTGATTCTTGCTTTTTTCCGTGAAGGCTGATGATTTTTGCATCATGCCAGGGTTCTTTTATCGCAGCAAATGCAGCAGATACAGAAGAAATATTTGAATGGATGTTTAAATACTTTTTATCAAAATGCTGGGTTAATGTTGAGCCGATGCCATAAAACAAAGGATCTCCTGAGGCCAAGACAACAATTTTGAGAGATTTCATTTTTTCTGTAATAGCATCAACAATGCTGTTAATATGATCTTTAATGCAAATTTTCTGTTTTTCTGGATAATCAAACATCTCTATCTGCCGTTTGCCACCTATCAGCACATCACATTCTCTGATTAGGTCCAAATGCTTTTGAGTAAGATCTTCTATACCCTGTCCGATACCGATAATGTCTATTGGATACATATCATGCCACCAAATAATAAAGGGTTCCCATTAATATAATACTCAATACCCTGAATAACTGACCTGATAATAACAG
>JAHJLN010000012.1 GCA_018821715.1 Pseudomonadota bacterium
ATCCTGAGCAGGTAAAATAACCTGACATATTCTTGGGATCAGACCGCGACAATCAACATTAAACGGACCGAACCCCATTCTGACCGTGCCGTGGATCTTGTCAGTACCCAGCGTTTCATGAATCATGGGCGCGCATTGCAACCCTGTCCTGCAGGCAATATTATAGTCACCATCCAGGATTGTTCCGGTATTGACGGCTTCAAATCCTTTAATATTGAAACTTAAGACGCCGATATGATTTGTTAGATCATCTGCACAATAGGTGATGACATTGTCAATTCGGTCCAGACCATCCCGCAACTGCCTGGTTAACGCCATTTCGTGGCTGTGGATCTGTTCAATCCCTTTTTCAATCACCCAGTTAAGCCCCGCATAAAGTCCTGCTATTCCGACGGTATTTAACGTTCCATATTCAAGGCGGTAAGGATATTCTTCAAGGTGATGGCGCTGGGCTGATTTTACACCTGTGCCGCCTGCACGGGTATGGTTGATGACCACGCCTTCTTTTACATATAACCCTCCAATACCTGTGGGACCCAAAAGGGATTTGTGACCGGTAAAGGCAATGATATCCACTTTCAGCTCTTCAATATCAAGACAAAGTTTGCCTGCTGTCTGGGAGGCATCCACAAGAAATGTCACACCCCTTTCCCGGCAGAGTTTTCCAATCTCTTGAATCGGCTGTATGGTCCCGATAACATTGGAACCGTGGTTTACCACTACCAGACGGGTATTACGTTTAAATCTGGAAATAAAATCATCCGGATTAACAAATCCTTTTCCGTCAAAAGGGATATGGTCCACATCTACGTTATTATATAAAGACTGGTGGTATAGCGGCCGTAACACGGCATTGTGTTCAAGCCTTGTTGTGATGACATGGTCGCCTGGCTTTAAAAGCCCTGAAATGGCGATGTTGAGCGCATCAGTAGAGTTTAATGAAAAAATAAGCCGGTTGGGGTCGGAACCGTTAAAATATTGGGTCATGGCTTTTCTTGTATTTTCTATGATATTACCCGTTTCTATGGAAAGGTCATATCCTGAACGGCCGGGGCTGACACCGTGGTGTCTGTAAAATTTGTCCATGAAAGCATACACAGTTTCCGGCTTGGGAAAGGATGTGGCACCATTATCAAGATAAATAAGATTTTCCATATTTTAAAATGCTCCAAGTTTGATTTCTTGCATTTAGTTTGCATTTACTTTAAATTCAATTTAAATTTAAAGTAAATGCAAACTAAATGCAAGTCAAGATATTTTTTATTCTCCCCTTGACCATTTGAAGTGGCTTTCACGAATAACCGGATCCGTCCCGGAGCCTGTTATGATGTTAAATGAGACACACAATTTTTTTGTCGAGTAATTATCCTAAATTAGGGGTTTCCCGGATATCATCTGTAAAAAAAATGTGATACGGTCAACCACGAAAGAACAAAAAAGATGACAGAATCGAATTGGGTAATGATAGAGCAGGTTTGTGAAAAAAATTAAAATATTCGTGGAATAAAGATGATGCCGGATAGGGACCGTGCAGAACGCTATGAGGTGATAACCAGGATTTTAAACAGAATAGGGGAAAAAGATGGGCTTTTTGAGTAAAATATTAGGATATTTTCAATCCGGGAAAAAAACAATTCTTTCTCAGGAGGACATAAAGGCCTTGGGGTTTTTTGATAATATGTCATATCCATATGAGGATAGTTACAGGGAAAATGGTAAAAAGTTCGTAAAGCAGTATGGGCCGCTTTTAAGAGTTGAGTATTTAAGTCATTATCCAAAATTCGAGATAAATTTTGTTTTTAACAAATTTATCGTTTACTCAGGATCTCGTGGAAATTCTTATGATATTAATTTTTTATCTCTAGGATATATTGGAGAAGGACCTCGTTATTCAAAATATTTTCTTGAGGGGGTTGGATTTATCCTTTCAGATAATGAAATTAAAAATATTAAACCGGGTGCTGTAATTGAAAAAATTGAATCAACGGTTACGGTTAATTACCCTGAAAATCCAGAAATACAAAAGGCCCAAACCTCTGAAATATATAAAACTGAGCTGTTCGATGCAATTGATGAGGAAAATATCAACAAAGTGAATGAGTTACTCCACCATTATAGCTTGGATTTAGATAAACTTAACGATGATTATAATATTCC
>JAHJLN010000142.1 GCA_018821715.1 Pseudomonadota bacterium
ATCAACCAGATCAATGATTTTGTTAATGAAGCCGCCTCTGCCATTGAGCTTCAAGCCACCACAACCAATGAAATTGCTGAAAATATCAGTCAGGTCTCAACCGGTATAAGGGAAATGAATGTAAATGTCAGCCAGAGTTCAGAAGTATCCGGCCAGGTGGCAAAAGAGATCAGTGATGTATTGGCCGGATCACAGGAAATCAACAGCTTTTCTTCAATCGTTAAAGAAAAGGCCGGGGTCCTGAATAATGTCATGCGCCAGTTGCAGGCCATGACACAAAAATTTAAACTCTAAGCGGGTATAACAATTTATATGGCAAGCAGATAATGACCCGGATAGACTATTTCAAGTTATTTGCTTACTCATCCAAAAGGATAAAGGATGCTATCATTCCCTTTTTTGTATTGAATACCACGGCCGTATCATCCGGTGATATGGTGGCAGGATCTATCAGTTCAGGGATGCCGAGTCCTATATAAGATTTTGCATCCAGTTTTGTTAATGCTTCACCGGCAATCATATTCAATGCTTCTGTTAAGGTCCCGTCAGTGTGTGCTTCGGATATATGATCCGAGTCCTGCCCCAAAAAATTATGGGTCATGGCTGTTAATACATTCAACGGAATTAACAGAAAAATAGTGCCTGAAAATGTGCCTGAAAATTTAATAGCGCATGCTTTTAAACTGTTACGGTCAAACAGGCTGAACAGATCAGACACATTCTGTTTTTTTTCTTCAACCGTAAAATAAAACATGGTCTCCATGACATTAAAAATAGAATCCTTCACCTGCAGCATCAACATCTTCTTCATCATCCATCACTCCCAATAATTGAGCAAGAATATCACTTTATTATTCTAGGGTAAACGGCTTTTAAATTTCACCATCATTTTCGCTGTGATTTTTTTTCAGACCACCTTTAACAGATTTTCAACTTCCTGCATATGAATTGCAAACCGGGAGATTATTTTTGAAATATCATCGGCTTCCATACCCAATTCTTTCATTGCCTGATCATTAAATCGATACGACACTCCATCTGATCCCACACCGATTCCAATCACCACACAGATGCAATCGGCCAAATAGACGACAGCGATTTCCTTGTCTTTTACCATTGAAGCATCGGTAAGATGGTGATGACGTATAATTTTCACCATTCTGGGAGAAAACTTCCACATTTTGGCGATCATTCCCCCGAGTTCAGCATGATCGACACCGATAATTTTTTTTTCAGCTTCCCTGAATGTTAAATTTTCATTCACAACCAGGCTGGATATTTTTTCAAAAGAATCCATTACAAACCGGTCCAGAACTGTTTTACCGATATCCTTCAGCAGGGCGGCTGTAAAAATCGTATTTTTGTTTTCCATTGACAATTTTACGGCAATCTGTTTTGCGATCAAAGCGGAAGATACAGAGTATTTCCACATTGCCCCTTCATGAAGACCATATCCTATTTGCTTCCCGGATAACACTTTTGCACCGGATTTCATGAGGACAATTTCAAGAATCTGATCTATTCCCAACATGCTGACAGCATCCTTGATAGACTCGGCAGGATTTTTCAAACCAAAAAAAGCAGAGTTGCATGTCCTTAAAATACTTGCCGTTACAGCGGGATCATATTGAATAATGTTCGCGATTTCGGCCAGGGAACTATTGGGTTTATCAACGACTTCAAGAATCTGATTGATCACGGCCGGTATCGGTTTTAAATTTTTTATGTCTTTAATCAGTTTTTGAATGGGACTCATACTTTTTCCTCGACAGAATTTGATGTTTTATTGCAAATAACTCCTGTTGCAATCTCAAGCCCTACAGTCCCGTTTACATTGTCACCCATATTATGATGATTGATCCATGCTATATAAACGTTATTAATTCATAAGAAAGCGTTCTTCGAAAAGAACTTAGAATATAATAAGTGGCGGGAATAAAAAAAGTCAAGAAAGGAAGTCAATTAATTTAATATTTTTATATTGAATGCTTTTTTCTTCTTTCTGATTCTTTATTGGAAACAATCTTAATTACGCCGGGCATTACCGTATTTCGTCCATTCAGTTTGGCCCGGTATAACATGGTATCTGCATCCTGTATGATTTTGGTCATATCGGCACACCGATCCAGTTCAGACACGCCAAAACTTGCCGTTACTTTTATGGTATCGTCATTATGTACAACCTGCTTATTTGAAATTTTAATTCTCAAACGATCCGCAAGTTCCATGGCTTTTGCTTTATTGGTTGCAGGCAAAATAGCGATAAACTCTTCCCCGCCGTATCTGGCAAGGATATCACCTGTTCTCATGTTTTTTTGCACAAGCAATACAACTTCCTGTAACACCTTGTCACCTGCAAGATGGCCATAGGTATCATTTATTGTCTTAAAATGATCCAGGTCAAACATAAATACAGACAAATCATTTTTATGCCGGGAGGCCCCTGCGATATTTCTTTTCAGCTGATTCTCAAATTCTCTTCGGTTATAACATCCGGTTAAAGGATCAATAACAGCTGCACTTTTTAAATTTTCAATTTTCGCCTGCCGGGAGAGAGCGGAAGAACATCCTTGAAGGATAAGGGTTACAACCTCATCATGATAACTGTACATCTGCTCTTGTGGAAGCATGTAAATTCTTGAATAGCAGTTTTCCTCTTTTAATTCATAAAAAATAAGGTCGCTCAGATTAAATTTTTCCTCCTGTTCATCCGGATGAAAGGTATGATTCAGATAATTTAAACTTTCCCTGTTTTCAATGCAAAAATCCTTTAAAATAATATCCTCAAGAGATTTTTTATACATTCTCGGGTCTAACCAGATATCAACTCCATTTTCTTTTTTAACAACAAAAGCAAACAACCTGTAATTAAGAATATCCTTTAGACAAAGGGCAACTTCATTAATAATTTCTATTGATGATTGTTTTTTGTTTAACTCAACAATGTGATGGGTCAGTTTTTTATGGTCAGCCTGCCTTTCCGCCACCTTGAAAACCATTGAAAACATTGTCGCCATTCTGCTGGATAGTCTGCTTAATGCTTGCTTCATGTTCTTCCCCCATAAATTGTGCCTGCCAATCACAAAAGAAGAATAAAGCAATACTTATGCCATCAACCCAAAATAGAGAAAAAATCCTAAGGTTACAATAAGTTATGCACATATTGAGTTTTGGTCACATTTTTTAGGAAGGGAAAAATATGCCCCCTGTGTCAACCATTTGACACATTGTTTTTAAAGTGGTTAAAAATCCCATGAAACAGCGGCTTTAATCGCCCCGACGTTCAATCCGATATCGCCATCTTCGCCCCCTTTAAAAGGGTCGGAAAGATGTTCTACCGAATAACCCAGTGTTATCTCAGGGCCGTCTTCTCTCCATTCTTTAAAACGGAAACGAAATCCCATGCTGCAGGAAATAATCGAAAAAAAATTGGAGTCCGACAAATCAGGCATATTCTCTGATTTAAAAAGATAAGCCGCTCCAGCGCCCAGCTTAAAATATAGGTGTCTGCTATGTATATTTAGCAACAACCGCCACTCCAGACTGCCGGTCTCGTTAAAATTATCAGTTTTGATATACCCCGGACCCAGTAACGTTTCCAGTGACAGCCATGGATTGAGATCTTTTCCGACAAGATAACTGATATTATACCACTCGTATTTGTCTTGGGGATCAGGCCCGATATTTGTCCAGCGGCTTTGCCCATAGAATCCTGTTATACTTTGGTAATCAATAACTTCCACGGCGCTGGATGAACTGTAATCTATCAATACCAACCCAGCTATCATGTAAATCAAAATAAAATGGGGGATTTTTAGGACTTTTTTAAATGGATTCATTGGTTCTGGATCCTTTTCCTTTAAAAAAAATTATAAATTCCCTTTTAATCCAATCTCTTCGGCTACAGGCCGCATCCCTGAAATTACTTCTGTGATGAGATCGGAAAGTTCCATGTCAAGAAACCCGGCACCCTGGATAATCACCTGTCTGTCAACCCCTGCGGCAAAGCTTTTATCCTTAAATTTCTTTTTCACTGATTTTGCCTTGATATCCAGAATGCTTTTTGACGGCCTGACCAGGGCAGCGCTGGCCACAAGACCTGTCAGTTCATCAATGGCATAGAGTGTTTTTTCAAGATTGGTTTCAGGCTTCACATCTGTGCAGATTCCCCAACCGTGACTGATAACCGCACGGATATATTCTTCAGGCCAGTCATGCGCCCGGAACAGCTCAACACATTTATGGCAATGCGCTTCAGGGAACATTTCATAATCAAGATCATGTACCAGCCCGATGACCTGCCATTTTTCCTTATCTTCATTGAACCGCTGTGCAAAATGGCCCATCACGGCTTCAACAGCAAGGGCATGACGGATTAACCCATCCTTTTTATTATATTTTTTTAAAAGCGTGAAGGCATCCGCTCTTGTGGGAACAGCCGTTGTCATGGCAACTCCTTTAATTCTATTGCATTTTATGGTTAATATAGTAAGATCCTTACTATCTTTTAAACATTTATAAGTCAACCGTTTATGATTTCAAATATTTTCAACCTAAAATCTATTTATGAAGATGATGAAGTCATCCTTGTTTTCTGGCAGAAAAAAATATTCAAATGCCTGTTTTTAATCCTGATCTTCATTGGCATTGTTCCCTATATCTTAAGCTGCAGACTCGCACTTGAAACCGCTGCGTGGGACAGGATTCTGATTTATACCCTGTTTTACCTTTTGGCC
>JAHJLN010000143.1 GCA_018821715.1 Pseudomonadota bacterium
ACTGGTACTAATAGGTCGTGAGGCTTAGCCACTTTTTCCACCGATACGTTTGAACGCTTTACTGCGAACATATTAAATGATATTTACTGCAACTGATTATAGATATAGGATTTATTGGACAGGTAACTTTTTTCATCATTCAAAAGTTCAGGATCCGACCTTTTTAATCTGGTAGCTTTAGCAAAGAGGCCACACCCGTTCCCATCTCGAACACGGAAGTTAAGCTCTTTAGCGTCGATGGTACTGCATGGGAGACTGTGTGGGAGAGTAGAACGCCGCCAGGTTAATTCTTTGAAAAGCCCTGATCGTTATTTAAACGGTCAGGGCTTTTTGCGTTTTGAAAGCCTTCACCATTTACAAGTTTGCCAAGGTTCATATTTGGGCTACCTGCGATAGGGTGTGAGATTCATAGGGCAAGAGGATACACGGCATCTTCTGCAGAAATAAAAAAACTGTCCCCCATACCAGATACCGCATGCTAATAGAAACGCAATCAATAATTCTTTATGTGAAGACAACCAGTATATCGGAAAAAAGGGAAGAAGGATAAAGATAAGAAGCCAGACAGATTTTTCTATACGATTCAGAGGAGATGTTTTTTGCTTTTTAATTAATAACCGTGTCAATCCAGGATGCAGCTGGAGACAATCACCATATTCATAAAGATGAGGACATCTCGGGCAAACCAGGTGTCGCTGAACAATTAAAGGAACACTTGTAAAGATGATAAGATATCCCAGGCTCCACCGCCAGTCTTCTATATATATTCCGTAAAATCCGATTATACTAAACGCGAAAAATGAAACTTGAGCATACAGCTTTTCATAAATACTGAAACCCTTGGCAAGGGTGCACTTTTTTTGATCCATCATTTTTTTCTCCTTTTCAGCCAATGCTAAAAGAAATAACGGTGTCATCGTTCTAATCAAAAATAACATCCGGATTTTTCTGAATATCTGAAAAAGAAAAATCCTTGATGAAATGTGACAATACTTTTCGTATGGGCCGCAACACATAGGAGATGCGCTTTGCCTGCTTCCACTCTGGTTTTGGCGTAATCCTTTGCATGTGTTTGAATATTTTTTCAATGATCACCTGGTCAACCTTGCTCAAAGTCATCCATCCTGGATTTTTTGAGCACTCCGAATAAATGTAGTTAAAAACTTCTTCATCAAATCCTTTTGATAAAAAGAACTTCATATCCAAAAGGCCATCATCTTTTTGAACAAGGCCTTTATCTTTGGTAAAAATCTCCAACCCGCTTCCCTTTTCAATCCGTAACCCATAATTCACAATTAGTGCTGACAATCCGGGCAGCTCTTTAAAAAAATTAAAGGTTTCTGTTACGGTTTCAATGGTTTCGCCCGGACCTCCCAGGAGGGAAACAATGTAGTAAGACACCTTGTTTTTAAATAGAAACTCACACGTGTGTTGAATATCTTTTTTCCGAAAGCCCTTTTTCATATTTTTCAAAATTTTGTCAGAGCCGGAGTCTGCTGACAACAAAATGCCAAGACACCCTGCTTTTTTTAATAAAGTTATATATTCCTCATCCATCAGAGGCGGAGAATCCTCAACCTCAAACTTTATATTTATTTTTGAATCAATGATGGTTTGTAGTAGCTCTTTTGCATATTGGTTGGGAGAAGAAAAAAGCTCATCCACAAAAAAGAAATATTTGACGTTATACTTCTCTTTGATCTTCCGGATATCCTCCACAACTTTTTGGGGGTCTCGAAAGCGTATCTTTCGACCGGTTATAAAATTATCGGAACAATACAGACAGTTTCGCGGACATCCCCGTCTTGTCTGAACACCAACATAGGAACCATTTTGCAGATATTTTTTAATATTGATATAGGAAAGTGCTTTCAGCTGAGATCCTTCCAATTGCTCCGTACGGGCAAAGACATTGCAGATAATCTCACCATCTGCTTTCTCATAAACGAGGCCAGGAATTTTTTCTGGATCTTCAGCCTGTAACAATTGAATGATACTATGTTCACCTTCTCCTGCAATACCGAAATCAGGTTTTACATACTGAAACATCTCCCTGGGATAGTTTGTAAACCCTGCGCCGCCAATGATGATTTTTGCGGTTGTTTCCTTTCTCGTCAAGTTGATCATCTCTTTAATTTCAGGCACATAAAACAACGGGGCTACCAGAACGCCGTTGCTGATATTTCGAATGGAAAACAAAACCACTTCCGGCTGGAATTCTTGAATGTTGTGACGAACAGTTTTCTCAAGTTGATTACAAAACATTAAATCCAAAAAATGAAGATCATGACCATTCTCTGCCAGAGCCGTTGCTATGTATGCAGC
>JAHJLN010000144.1 GCA_018821715.1 Pseudomonadota bacterium
GTATCATCTCCAAATCTAATTAATTTCAAGTTTGGATATTTTCCTTGGGTATATTTTATTTCTTCAATCACTCGATCAACTGAAAAACGGCGACAAATCAATCCATAACCTTTAAATTCCTTATTAAAAGCACTGTTATGACAATAAGTACATTTATAAGGACATCCACGTGATGTCAAAAAAGATTTTAATTGAATATGGCGGTAGTAAGGTACAGCATCAAAAATTATTTCTCGGTCAACAAATGGAAGGTCATCAAGATTATGAATGAGCTCCTTCTGCTTTAAATCAAGATCTTGCGATGTGCGGCAGACAACATTCGGGATTCCACTAAAATCATCATCGTCCATATATCTTTCAATAATACTGACAATAGCATTGTCTCCTTCACCAATACAAATCGCATCTAAATTCATTTCCCTCAGGATGTCCGGAAAATAAGATGCGTGAGGACCTCCCATAATCCGACAAGGCACTGCGGATCCTTTCTGAAAATTCTCTAATATAGCCCTATCTACAGCTTTAAATTTTTGCACATCCGGACTCATCATTGAATATGCTATTATATCAGGCTGATAGATATTCACTATATTGAGAATATTGTGCCTGCGTATTGTCGCCAATCGTGTATCCCAACCGTTTGACTTACAAATCGCAGAAAGCTGCATTAAACCTAGTGGTTCGCTCAAAAAGACATCTGCTACAACGAACAATATTTTCAAGCTGACTTCCCCTATGTATATCAATGTAACTATGGATTCTCACAAAAAAACGATAGCTTACAATAACTCTTTATCCACCCCTGGATTCGACTCAAACCATCTGTTAAAAATTGTATATTTAGGATCAAAGGAGTCATCTTTAAAAACAAATACACTAAATTCAAACGGCATATAATTATTAAGAAGACTTACATTACGAGATAGTCCATAAGCAAACGCTAATATCTTTTCTGGTGAAGAATGGAACGTCATCTCTTTACCATAATCAACCTTGTCTGAAAGAAAATCAAAGGCAAACCCTACTCGAGAAAGGCTAAATGCTTTTTTCATTGTTTGCTCAATAAAGTTATAATTGTCACTATCTTTCAATTTAAAATTAAAAATACCGGACGCTATTGCATAATCAACTTCCGGAAGATCCATTGCAAGGAAATCGCCACAATAGAAATTTACTTTATCGCTATTATATTGACGTCTAGCTTCTGATATAAATGATGGTACTATATCTACACCATGATATTTATATTGATTATCAGTTCTTGCAGATAAAATACGATTCAAATCACCAAAGCCACAACCGATGTCTAAAACTTCTGTATTTTGAAAATTGAATTGGGATGTAAGAATTGAAAACCTCATATCCTGCTTGCCTTTATCCCAATCTAAAGTACGTGGACTATACCCATAACCCTGGTAAAGGTTTTCATAACGATCACATATTATCTTTGCATCTTTTTTTGAAAGATTATAATGCATACGTTGTTTGTCCTTAATTTGTTTTTTCACCAATGGACCATCTCGGCGCATTTTTTTTTGATTCTGCATTTGGATATAAAAATTCTGCCCTTCCTGCTGCCCAGTCTTGACAATTTAAACATAAAGAGTGTTCAAAATCATAATTCCAATGTCGTTCTCGTCTTTTTGACAGCTCACTATCCCAGATGTCCTTGATTGTTTGGTGGTTAATATCACCGGCACTATATTCTTCCTCAAAGTCCACATCACACTGTGTAACTTTACCCGTCCAATGGACATTCATCGTTCGTATTAACCAAGGGCAAGGAAATCTATCTATTTTTGCATTTTTCAAGTCTGGTGCATCAACATTAACACCCCAACCTTGTCGAAGTCTAATTTTTACAACTACCCCTTTTTTTGACCAATAATGGTGGAAGGATTCAACTTCATGTGAATTTTCATCCATCACAATAAATTGAACAACAATCTCTGTATTACATGTCGGGTGTTCATTACGTAATTTTATAAAGTTTTCCACATTTCTCATTATTCGCTGGAAATCACCTCCTGGCCTTACTTTATCAAAAATTTCAGGGGATAATGCATCTATGGCAATGTAGACAGATTCAACTTCAATATCAGCAAGATCTTTAGCTATCTGCTCCTCTAAAAAAGTACCGTTAGTGTTAAGATGTAATCTATGAGCACCGTTTTCTTTAGCATATTTCAAGTGGGATATGATATTTTTATCCATAAGCGGTTCACCCATAATTGCGAACCACAATCTTGTGTCTGGACTCTCTTTTGCTACCTCATCAATAATTTTATGTAACAGTTTTTTTGACATTATTCCTTTTGGCCTTTTCATTGCGGAATAGGGACAAATAATACAACGAAAGTTACAATAACTGTGTGTTTCTATAGCTATTTCAGCAGGAAATGGCAATCGGACTAATCCTGAATCATCAATTTTCGGCTTCCGACCTTTTAATTGCATTTAAAACATCCTTTTTATAATAATCATTAAGATTTTGTTCAAACAAACTGGCTAAGTGAGAGACCGTCTTTTCCCATACAATTTCCCCAAGAACTTTCCAGTTCTCTGCTGACGCTGGAGTTGGTTCCCCAATAACCCCTTGAACTGATCTTTGCTCAACGGGAACTCCAAAAACAAGAGACTCTCGTACTTCGAATGTGTTTTGTTTCTTAAATTTTATAATTTCATTAATTTTATCATCATTGAAATATTTGCTACCTAAAATATGAAATAAATAAAGCAGCTCAGTCCAATCAGCATGTTTCCCAGACTTCTGTTGAAAGGTCTTTTCTATGATATGCCTTGATTCAAAAAGACTAATGACAAAAACAGGCTTTATCACCTCTTTTTTAGAATAATATTGATTATGAACAAGGTTGAAGCTTACTTCTCTAATAGATGGATCAGCTGGCGCGTGTCCGCTTAGTAAAACAATAGCATCAAATTTGGAGTTAAGTATGCATTGGCAGGATTGTTTAAC
>JAHJLN010000145.1 GCA_018821715.1 Pseudomonadota bacterium
GTTGCTCCTCTTTTAATGAGGGTCTTTTCATACAAGGTATTCCGGCGCACCTGGGATCTTGGATTTAAGACATTGGTCAGGACACAGGACGGGCCCAGGAAAACATCATCCTCTAAAATGGTGCCCTCATATACTGAAACATTGTTCTGGATTTTAACATTATTTCCAATGACAACCCCACCTGAAATACAGACATTTTGTCCCAGATTGCAGTTATTGCCAATCACCGCTCCGGAAAGCACATGGGAAAAATGCCAGATTTTTGTTCCGGAACCGATAATAGATTTATCATCGACATATGAAGATTCATGGACAAAGTAATCTGAACTCTTTTTATTCTTCATCATGATCATATATTCTGCCGTAATACCATGGGATGGATATGCTGAGTGCTTGATTTTACCGGATTTTTGTCCCTTAATTCAGATACAAGATTTAAAGATGGCCGTGCATCCTCTATACCAAAACCGTTCCCATCAAGAATATCCTGATATACCATGGTATGCAGATCTGTAAACCCTCCTGAAAATTCAATTTCATTTTCATCTATTGTAATGGACCGAAAGGTGGGTTTCCCTTCAGCCAATGCTTCAGCCGGCAGGTCATTTCTATCCACCGACAAAAACCATCTTACTTTTGCCTTTTCAAGTTCAATAAATCCACCCATTTTCTTTGCATCAGACAAGTGTAGTTCAGAATATTTCACATCACCGAACAACCAGATCAGCATATCAAAGAAGTGAATCCCGATATTGGTTGCGATTCCACCTGATTTATCAGGACTTCCCTTCCAGGAAGTAAAATACCAGTTTCCTCTGGAAGTAATATAGGAAAGATCAATCTGGTATTTTTCTTTTTTATTTTCTTCTTGAATTTGCTTTTTTAATGCCATGATGGAAGGGTGAACTCTGAGCTGCAGGATATTATATATTCGCATGCCGGATTCTTTTTCAATCTCAGCCAGAGCATCCAGATTCCAGGGATTTAAAACCAGGGGTTTTTCACAGATAGCATTGGCCCCGATTCGTAACGCAAATCTGATATGCGCGTCATGCAAATAATTTGGAGAACAGATAGAGACATAGTGGATTCTCTTATCATCTCCAAGTCTTTTAAGTTTTTCTGCATGCCGATCAAATCGTTCAAACTCGGTAAAAAAGGCTGTATCATAGGAATAACTGTCAAGCGTCCCGACTGAATCACTTTTATCCAAGGCTGCGATCAAACGGTTTCCCGTATCTTTAATGGCCTTGAAATGCTTAGGAGCGACATAACCTGCAGCCCCGATAACAGCAAAATTATATGCAGATAACTTATTTTCCATATTTTCTCTCCTTATGTGTGCCACCAAAAAATAGGTTTATACTTACAATTTAGTTTAAACCAATTAAAGAACAAGTGCGTTTGTCTTTGTATTCAAATGGGCCGATATCCGGAGTTTGGTCCCTTAATGTCCCGCAAATGTCTTCGAAAATACCCGGCAAGAGGATAGCCTTGTCTATAAGAAGATCATTGTTCTTCAAAGAAAATTCAGCCATTTGAGGATTTTCAAACCATTTTGAAAAATCAGTTTTACGGAAAAAACCATTTTTAACAATGACGTTGTTTTTCAACCGGCTTGTACCGCCATCCCGATTGCTGACTCTGCTGGTTAAAAGATTGTTTTCAATAATTGCTGAACTTTGCGGAAATCTGACATCAACTCCCATGGTTCTGTATAGCAGATTATGATAAATTTTGGTATCCGCAGCCTTATTCAAATAAATTCCCACATCCTTGCAATACATGACTACATTGTTTCTGATAATACCTTTGGAATGTTCGACATCCGAGACTGTGTTTCTAAAAAATTTTTTTCCAGTCCCCCCTCCCCCAAGTGATAGACCTACTCTCACGCCACCAGTATGACGGTATTCACCAATAACCAAATTATTCTCAAATATGGTGCCGGAGGCATTACCCTTGACAAAGGCGGCGTAACTGATTGTATCCCCCTGGCCTTTTGAAAAATCAGCAATAAAATTTCCTCTGACAATCCAGTTGTTCGCTCCTACAACATCAATAAAAGTGACGGGACGGCTGGTCTTTCGAATTTGGGAATTATAGAAACTGTTATTTTCTATCAGCGCATCATCCGGGAATGATGCCAGACCGGAATTGTCTTTAATTCCATTGGCCTTAATCATGGCATTAAATTCATGAAGTCGGCAATTTCTTAAAACAAATCCTTTTGCCTTGCCCGTGATATGAAAGGCATGTTCTCCCTGCCCGTGATTAGGGTTGATACCTTTGAATTCAATATTCTCAAATACCCAGTAGGGAGAAACAATATGAAACCCTTCAAGGGAGTTCATTTCAATTGTTACCTCACCAAGATGTTCTGCCCTTACACAAATTGGCATTTTACGAGTACCAGACTTTTTAAGGTATATATTATATGCTTTTACGGTGTAAGTCCCTGGAGCCAAAGTAATGACATCGCCGGGTTCCGCGTTTTTAACTGCCCAGATCAGTCTTTTTGAATCCCTTACCAAAACTTTTCTGATATAATTCTGAATTGAATAATCCCCCATATCTACTTTTCCCAACCAAGCCTTAGGGAAGGGTCTGCCCTCTGCGCTATACAGGACCGGTGCCATAAGGATATCATTTCTAGCACCATGCCCTCTCCAGTCTGGGTGGCCGGGATCAGGCATGATCAAATCCATAGGACGGACAGGGGGGGGGGCCAGTTTCTGAGCAAGTCTGCTGGATCCAAGTCCCATTTTTTTTAACAGTTTTTGTCCGATAATGTGGGGCGGATAATGATAAGACTTTAATACATAGAACCCGCTGATTGAAATAACGATAAGGCAAATCAAACCGAAAAGGGCTAATGCATTCCAGACAAATTGTTTCATTTTTTTAAACATACAACCCTTGAAGATTGGTTTCCCAGTTATAATCCCTAATTACAAAAGACCTGGCAGCCTTTCCCAAGTTTTGGGCGCGTTCAGTGTCGCCAAGAAGATCAATTACTTTCCGGGCAAATTCAACAGGGTCATCTTCAATCTCAAGATATTCACCCGAATGGATCTGTATTCCCTGGATCGCATGTGAGGTACTGACAACAGGTTTTCCCATGGACATGGCTTCCAAAACTTTATTTTGAACCCCTCTTGCAATTCTTAACGGAATAACACAGACATCTGCTGCCTTATAATACTCTCTAGTATCTTTTACAAATCCTGTTATTTTAACGGCTGGATCTTTTTTAAGTGAAGTCACGCTGGCATCGGGATTGCTGCCAACAATATAAAAAATGATATCCGGGAAGACCTGTTTAATCAAGGGCAGTATTTTTTTTGTGAACCATATGACACCATCAATATTTGCATAATAATCCATTGCACCGCAAAAAGTGATCATTGGTGAAGGAAAAATTTGAAAAAGTTCAGTATTGTCAGGATTAAAAAAAACATGATCAACACCATTGGCAACGACTTCAATGTTTCTTGCCTCTGGATAATATTCTAAGAACAGGTCGACCTCTTTTTGTGATACAAAAACTGATTTAGAAAATATTTTATTTATCTTTTTTTCAAACCTTAACAGCTTTGTCGCTTCTCTTTTATAAATAAAGTTTAAGGGGAATGCTGTCTTTTGTGAGTACTGATACCATTTATCAGAATCAAGATCACAAAAATCCATGATAAGGATTTTGGCAAGCTCTTTGATCCTTTTTTCTGCCCTAAACACATATTCTGCCATTGGAGATGAAAAACAAATAATGGCATCATAGTGTCCTGAACTGGTCCATCTGTTGAATGTGCTTTGAATTTTTTTTTGATAAAAATACCCCTGGGAGATGCTTTGACCGGATAACAGACTCAAGAGGCCTTTTATTTTTCCGGATATCTTGTTTAAAGGAAAAACCACCACCTGTCGGCAATATTTTTTAAGATTTTCAGCATATTTCAAATCTTCAGGGTCATCTGCAAGGGTAATCAGATCAATAGTGTATGTTTTTGAAAGAAACTTAATTTCATTAAATGACCGTATCTTATCCCCCTTGTTTGGCGGATATGGTATCCTGTGGCAAAGGTATAGAATGTTTTTTTTCATGCAAGATTTCTGGAAATGAATGGGCCAATAAATTTTGTCAGGTCATGAGGCATCCTTCGCCACATTTCAATCTTTCTTTGATACTTCGGGTTAGCAGGGCTCAGGTTTGGAATATCATGCGCTTTTGCAAGATGGTACTGATAGGCAAGGGGTTCGGGATTAAATCCCCAATGTTTTTTAAAACTAAACGATCCGGTACCTTCTTTGCTCCTGCCAAAATCAAAAATCTTGCAGCCTTTTTCAACAGCCAGTTTCATGAGCTCCCAATACATGAAATCATTGGGGCCAAGTTGCCTGAATGAAAAATCAGACCCTGCATAGTAAGGTACCATCTGGTCTTTGAATAGAAAAAATAATACTGCAGCTGCAAGTTCACCCTTATCTGTTTTTACGACAAGGATATCTGCATTTTCTTTATATTCTGCAAAAAAATTATTAAAAAACTTTTTTGAAAATATGGGGGTCCCGAGCCTGTGGTAATTCAATGCCAGTATGTTATAAAAGTCAGACAAAAAATGATGGCCGGTTTCAGAAGTAAGCCCTTTTTTAATGGCATTTCTCACCATGGCCCTGGATTTTCTGGGAATGGCGCTCAGGTTTTCATCATGGTCGGAAGAAATCACTTTTCTGAAGTTATAGTACAGGGATTTTGTTTTAAGACCTGGTATTTTTCTTCTATTGCGCAGTTCTATATATTGTGCTTTATGACTATCTGTAATTCTTATCCCTTCTTTCATAAGCAATTGCTCTATCTCCAGGCTATCGGAGAGACTTCCGCCAATCTCAGCAAATGGAATTGAAATAAAAAAATGTCCGAACAGGATACTTTTAATTTCAAATATAGGGAAGATGCCGCATATTTTATTCTGCTGTTCTGCAATAAGATAATGGCTTTGATGGCCAAATGATTTTTCAATTACATTTTTCCAGGCAGTCAGATGGAAAACACTTCCGCAAGAATGATTGAGGACATAGACGTCCCAATTTTCTTGATCACTGTTTATTGCTATTCTTATGTTTATTGTCATTTTATGTTTATGGAATTGATGTAATCCATGCAGGTTACAAAATTGCAGTTTGAAAAAGAATCGAGTAATGCCCTTAGTTTATTTTCTGTTTTATGAAGGTTTATATAGTGTCTGAATCTAAATCCTTTTGAGGCCTGTTCTACTCTTGGCTGAGAAGGATCAAATTCCCATGGGTGGGCATAAAAAACAAAAGCGTTTTCTTTTTTTAAGACTGATTTCATACATAGTTTGAACAAATAGAAAGGAAAAAGCCTGAAATAACCACCACCACCAAGGGGTATTACCCTATTTTGCAATTTGAAATTACTAATGGGCAGTTCAAAAAAATTGTCATTTATTTTGTAACAAGCGTCTTTTTTTTGGGCTTTGGTCAGATCTATTGTTCCATACCTTCCATGGCCTGAAAAAGAATTATAGCTTGAATCATATGTGTATCCTGCTTCTTGGACAGTGTTTATTATGCTGTCATTGACAGCAAAGCTAGGCGCTCTGAAACCATAAATTTCATATCCGGTCAAGTCTTCAAGAAACATCTTGCTTGTTCTAAGGTCCTTGATTAAATCTTTGTGACTTAAATTTTGGCACAAATGATGATCAAAACCATGGGAGGCTACTTCATGCCCTCTTTCATGAATTTCACGAACCAAGCCAGGCAATTTTTGGGCTATCCAGCCCAAGACAAAAAACGTTGCTTTGGGTTTAAAGGAAAAAGAATCAAGAAGATCAAGGATTTTAAAAGTGCTTTTTTCAACCCTGAGCTCAAAATAATTCCAGGTTGAAAATTTTATATACTCCTTAAAATTTTCAACCTGGAACCAGTCTTCTACATCAAATGTTAAAAGAATTGAATTCTTCTCTGCCGATACCATGGTATTCAAAACCCATTTCTTTTACTTCTTCAGGATCATATTGGTTTCGTCCGTCAAATATAATTAAATTTTTCATAGTATCTGCCATAAGTTTAAAATCAGGCTGCCGAAAGGCTTTCCATTCTGTTACCAGGACCAATGCATCTGTGTTTTCAATGGCGCTGTATTGGTTGCTTTCAAAAATTAACTGCCCTTTTTCAAACCACTTTTCAGGGAATTCTTTCTGAGCCTGATCCATGGCAACAGGATCAAATGCTTTTATAGTTCCGCCTGAATTGATCAATTCTTTGATAATTTCAGAGGATGAAGCTTCTCTTATATCATCTGTACCCGGTTTAAAAGAAAGTCCCCACATACAAAAGGTCTTATCAGAAAGATCCGGTCCAAATTTTTTTATTATTTTAGACGATAAGACCTTTTTTTGAAGATTATTTCTCTTTTCAACTGCATTTAATAATTCTGGGATAAAACCATTGTCTTTACTTGTTTTAATGAGAGCCTTGACATCTTTGGGAAAGCAGGAACCACCATAACCGCATCCGGGATAAATAAATGAATATCCAATCCTTGAATCAGATCCTATTCCTTTTCTGACATTTTCAACATCCACTCCAAGGCGCTCACAGATGTTTGATATTTCATTCATAAAGGAAATTTTAGTTGCAAGCATTGAATTTGCAGCATATTTGGTCATCTCAGCATCACGGACATTCATTAAGATGACCTTTTCCCTGTTCCGTGAAAACGGTGCATAAAGTCTTTTCATTATTTTTGCTGCACGCTGAGAATCTGCACCTATAATGATTCGATCCGGTTTAAGAAAATCATTAACCGCAGCACCCTCTTTTAAAAACTCAGGGTTGCTCACAACGTCAAACTCTATATTAACACCCCGTTTTTCCAATTGTGTTTGGATGGTGGCTTTAACTTTATCCGCTGTTCCTACCGGTACGGTGGATTTGTCTACAATCATTGAATACGCATTAATATTTTGGCCTATTTCTTTTGCCACCTGCAATACATATCGCAGGTCAGCAGAACCATCTTCACCTGGAGGTGTCCCGACTGCAATAAAGAAAATATTTGAATTTTTAGATGTCTCTTCAAGATTTGTTGAAAAATTCAAAGTGCCTTCTTTATAATTTTGCATGACAAGATTTTCAAGTCCGGGTTCATAAATTGGAAGTTTTCCGTTTTTAAGGTTATCTATTTTTTCCTTATCTATATCGACACATGTGACAATGCTTCCCATTTCAGCAAAGCAAGCGCCAGTTACGAGTCCGACATAGCCGGTTCCAATAATCGTAAGTTTCATTGAGCATTACCTTTTTGTTTTTTCAATTTTCATTTCAATGGCAAAAACAATATATACCAGTATTAAAGCCGCTCCGAATATAATTAGACCTGACATGTCGTGAAGGAAACCATGGGCTGTTTCAGGGCTAATCCATGCTGCCATTGCACCTGTAATGGTCAGCCGTATGACATTGACGGCAACAGCAATGGGGATAGCTGAAAAAAAGAGTATCCATTTTTTAAAAAGGCCCAAAGGTGCTAAAAAAGCAAACACGCCTGTGAGAGCAAGAAGAGAAGTTAAAGATCTTATTCCTGAACAGGCATCTATTACCTCAAGGGAAGTGTTTGCTAGATGAAGAATATTACCTTCCCGGAATACAGGAATATTGAGCAGACTGATGGTATGGGAAGATAAGTTTGCAGAAAACAGCTGAAGGGGAAACGCAATTTTATTCCATATGATCGAAGGAATCGGTATCATCATGATCAGATAGGCTACAGGTACCATAAGTTCCCTGAACATTTTAACCCCATAGTAATACATAATAATACCTGACAGGGTTATGATCATGGAAAATCGCATTAAAAAAAGTTCAGAGCCCACATTCCCCGCAATATGAATCAGCATACCGAGGATAATAATAATAATACCTGTTTTTGACGATTCATGGGGTATTTGAGAAATTTCATTTTTCTTATACCAAACCATATAAAGGGCAACAAAGGGGATTAAAAATCCATGGGAAAAATTAGGATCAATAGACCAGTCTGAAATAAGTTTTGCAATTGCCTTGTAATAAAGAAAAAAGAAAATCAGGACAAGTGGCAATACCTGGATTAAGGTCTGTTTTTTAATATTAAATTTCATAGAATCCATTTCTCTAAATATGATTAAAAAAATCAGGAAGGGATGTATTCACTAAGAATAGGATAAACTTTATTTGCAAATTCTTTTAATCTTGCAGTAGTTGTCTGTTCATCAATTATTACAGGAGAAATAAGGCGTACAAAAGATCCGTCTGTCCTGTGCTTTGTGACTGAATCAATAACAAGCCAGATTTTCTGCATATACTCTGAAGATATTATCCTTCCCCTTGACTGGAACCAGTAAAAAACGATTTGCTTTTCCACACCTTTTTGCAGCAAAAGTTTTATGACTTTGATGCTCTTTCCCGTATTATCTAGATTGACAGTTTCAATGGAAGTCTCTGTAATGTTCCAGCCGGTACCTGGCAAACAATTTTTAGGGGAATGAATAATATCCCCTTCTTTCTGACTTTGATAAAACCCGACATAGAGATTAACGCTTTCATTAGATGTCTTGGTATAATTGGCCAGGATATAGTCTTCAACTCCGAGAATATTATAAACCTTTTGGTCAAGCTGACCTTTTACGCCCTTCCACTGGCCAATTTCAAGGGGAAATTCATTGAACGGTTTATTGGGTGCGATTCTTTCGGATTGGCTTGCAAGGCCTGTCAGGCCTGCTGTAATCAGCAGGATGATGATGATGATGATTGTTCTTTGGTATGTCATGCAAAACCTTTTTTATATGAATAAAGTGTTTGAATGCAATCTGCAACACGTGATGCCGTATAACCATCCCAGAGATCTATTATTTAAAAAGGAACAATTCCCATGAAATTTGGCCTTGCTACACGATCAAGTAAATTTTTATTGTTGCGGATTAGGTCCTTGATATATCATTACTATCCTTAATGATTATAGATTTCAGATTCCACAAACTGTCTTGAAGGTGATGCATTTAGTCGAACAGGCAGCACTGGAATAAAGCTGACAGAAACTGTTGCCCTGTTTTCTGCATAATCGCCTCTTTGATTTGTATCTGTATTAAAATCCGTATAGGAATAGGAAGCATTAAATCGCAGCCACTTAAGAGGAAGCCAGGAAAGTCCACCGCCAAGGTTGAGTCTATTGTCCTTTCTGTTAACAGCTGATTCATGGAACTCGTCATACCGGTATGATCCGAAAAGATTTGATGATACTCTTTTTAAAAGCTGATAATTTAATTGAAACCCAGCCTTGTAGTAGGTGGTATACCCAAGGCTTGCAGCCGAATCACCGGCTTCACTATATCCGCTGGAACCGGTAATGGATAAAGACCCTCTTTCGCTGAAATTAAATATTTTATAAGCGTCTAAGTCAAGAAAAGGATCGGTTGAATCGTTATTGTTATTATCCCACTTATGAAACAAAAGCCCTACGCCAAGAGAGATACCGGAATCCTTAGTCACTTCCCAGTCAAACCCCACAGAAGGATGGAAGATGTGATGATCCCCGGACTCTCTTTGTGAATAAGAATGCCTGTATTTTAAATACCCGTCAAAATGTTTTGAAAATTTTCTAAGATAGCGGAGGTGGCCGGTATATGTCTCAATATCGCTGGTGGAAGTATCAAAATCTGTTTTTTCATAGGCAAGCTTTGAATCAAGCCCGTTCAAGGGTGTCAGCCAGTAAGTTATAAATCCTGACGGACTGTATTTTGTGTGCTCATCTGCATCAGAGTTTTTATAATTATCAAACTCGTATGAAAAATTAGCCCCCACTCTGTCCTTTTCACCAAATTGATTTGTGATACCGCCTGAAGTCCTGTTCACAGTATGTTCATTATAGGTTCCGGTTCTCACCTGCTCGTCAAACCGATTGGAATAGGACTGGGAAAAGTTAACATTCGTATTTTTTGTGAGTTGACTGTCGCCTGAAATCAAGGCTGAGTTCTCCCAGGTTTTGCCTGTATAATCATTATCCTGGCTAGCGCTCGTATACGCCAGATGCGCATTAATATTGGTAAATTTTGAAGGGGTGAATTTACCGTCAAGTGATGCATTATGCACAAATCCATCCCTGCTATTAAAATTTTTATAATCTTCATATTTAGGATTATAGGCCAGATAGATATTGCTTTTTTTATTGAGGAACCCGACAGAAAAGCCTAAACCATAGGAGGTAATGAATTCCTCTTGTTTATTATTTTCCGTTTTCAGATAATTGTCATTGTATTCCTCTGTTATGGTTAGGGTTGGGGTCAGCTGAGTAAGCGTTCTTGAAAATGAGGAAGAGCAGGGCACTAGTATAATTAAAAGGGCTGAGATAGCAACTATTGTACCTTTTTGGCTTTGTAAAATTTTTTTCATTTCAGCCTCCTTGCATGTGAGTTTAATATATCTTCAAATTAAGGAACTACGATGATATCATCGGCTTTTAAAAGAATATCCTTTGCAAGATTGCCTTTTACGATGTCATCATAATCAATTTTTATGATCTTTTCTGTATTATCTTCTCTTCTGAAAAGAATAATTTCATCTTTGGAGGCCCATTCTGTAAACCCCTTGGCAAGAGCGAAGGCCTGCACGACTGTGAGTTTCTTAACCAATGGGTACGCCCCGACAACCTGAACTTCGCCCAAGATATAATACTGCTGGCTGATCGCGACTGCCAATGTTATAGTAACAGTTGGGGCTTCGACAAAGTCGGCTAATTTTTCTTCAATTATTTTTTTAAGCGCCATTGTAGTTAGGCCTGCAGCCTGGAGATCATCAAGAAGCGGAAATGTAATCTTTCCATCATTTCTAACTTGAACGGAATCAAAAGAAAGGTCTTCTTCCTTCCAGGTATTAATTTTTAAAACATCCCCAATACCTATTTTATAATCCTTATTGTCAACATCTGTTTTTTTAGTTTCAGTCAAACTATTGTCAACAGGTGTTTTTTTAGTTTCAGCAAAACTTAGATTCATTGAAAAATAACAAAGTATTAATAGTGTGCATAAAATGGATGTTTTGATAGTTTTTAACATGGCTCCGCCCTTTCGATTTTATCGATTAAATCATTAACAGGTTGTTTTAATTATAATAACGCTAAACTACTATCTAGCGCCCCTGCCAAATATAACTGTTTTTATGGTCCGCAGAATAATGATAATGTCCATTGCAATGGACATGTTTTTTATATAAAACAGATCATAATTCAATTTTTCAATTGCATCATCAACTGTCGCACCATAATCATATGATACCTGTGCCCATCCGGTCAAACCCGGTTTGACATTAAACCGCTGGGAATAAAACGGAATCTGCTTTTCAAGCTCACACGTAAAATGCCTGCGCTCAGGACGTGGACCGACAAGGCTCATCGTTCCAATTAAAACATCCCATAACTGGGGAAGTTCATCAATCCTGAATTTTCTGATCACTTTTCCAACCCTGGTTATCCTGGTATCATTTTCCTGAGCCCAGACAGGTCCTGTTGACTTTTCAGCATTCTCTACCATGGAACGAAACTTATGCATCATATACTCTGCATTATGAAGTCCCACACGATCCTGGGAAAAAAAAACAGGCCCTTTTGAGTCTATTCTGATTAAAACGGCCACAAGCAACAGCAATGGTGACAAAACAATGAGCATAATGGATGAAAGAATAATATCTTCAATTCTTTTTAGTAATGTTTTCAGCTTTGATTTTTTAAAGCCTTCTGAAAAGATAAGCCATGACGGGTTGATTTTGGTCACCAGAACCTTTCCGGTCAGCATCTCATAGAAACTGCTGCCTTCAAGAACTTCAATCCCGGCAGTCCTGCACCTGATAAGTTCATCTGTTGGAAATGCCCCTCTTCTTTCCGTTAATGCAACAACTACTTTTTGAATTCCCATTTCTTCGGCAACAGAACAAAGATTTTTTTTCTCCCTGCATACAACCACTTTTTCCGGAAGCTCAATTGAATACTCTGCATTTCCAGAGTCGGGTATCATAACCGAGACAGTATATCCACAGTCTATTGTACCACTAATCTCCGCAAATATATCCATTGCAAGACTGCTGGAACCTAAGATGATTATATGCTCATTAAAAATGCCCTTGTTTAATATCTGAATATATAGAAGCCTCCAGCTGATAATAAAAATCAAAAGGAAAAGGATACTTAATATGAAAATTTTCTGATCAATTATTGCCAGAGGAAAAATATAATAGATTAAAGCCAGAGAGATAGAGGTTATGCCAAGTGCCTGAAGAAGCCTTATCCCCATTTCTGCTATGGTTGATGATACCGAAAAATCATACAGATCATTATAATAAAGACAGGCCTGGCATATAAATGTAATTAATCCGATTCTTAAAACAAGCAGAACATCAAACATATAAGAGTTGGAATATGTCAGAAGTGCAGTGGAAAGCAATACTGACCCGAATATGATACATCCTTCAAAAACAAAAAAGACAATGTTTCTTATGGGAAAATACTGTTTTAATAATCTTAGCATTTTTTAAAGAAGATCCTTAACTATTTCCCATATCCATATTTATAGTACCCATAACCATAACCGGGTTTCTTTTCTGCAAAATTCTGAACAACACCGATTATTTTTTTTCTACCATAAATATCGATAATGTTTTGAATATCTTTTTTCCGTGTTTTCCCATGACGAATCACAAGGATAATACCATCCACATGTCTTGCAAGTGCATTTGTTTCGGATGTAATATAAGGCGGCGGCGTATCAATAATAATGTAACGATCACTGTATCTTAATTTTACATCCTGTATCAATCTTCTCATCTGCTCTGAAGATAATAACTCTGAAGGATTCTTGGGAATGGTTCCTCCAGGCAGAATGGTAAGTTTGTTGATAAACGTTTTTACAAGCAAGGAGGACAATGGTTTTGCAGTAGAAAGGTGGTCACTCAACCCCTGTGGATTTTGCAGACCAAAAATCGTGTGGATCGTTGGAGAGCGAAGATCACA
>JAHJLN010000146.1 GCA_018821715.1 Pseudomonadota bacterium
ATAAAGTCTATCTCCTTTTTGGATAACCGGTCACCATTTCTTTTTTTTAAAATCAAATCCGGAAAATGCATGCGCTCATTCTCGTGTCATCATACATTAAAAAGCAATTTTTGTGTTTGAAGCTAAATTGCTTTTATCATGAATTTAATATGTAAAACAATATTTTTTTCATTATTTTTTAGACAAGAGTGCATGTAAAATTAAAATTTTTATGAGAAGTATATTTTTGAACAATGATTAGATAAATAAAATTTCACTTGACACTCTTTTGTCATGAGGCTATTTTTATCAGATAGTTCAGGTGCTGTAGTATCAGTTAATAGGGAATCCTGTGAGAATCAGGAACGGACCCGCCGCTGTAACCGGGGATGAACGTCACGACACCACTGTTAATATATCGGTTTAATGGGAAGGTGTGACAAGTAAACAGATCTGGAAGCCAGAAAACCTGCCTGAATGTTTGATCATGTTGCTTGCGAGGACATAGGGCAGATCAATAAAATGAGGATAAAAACGGTTCCCATGTCAGATTGCTTCTGATATGGGATTTTTTATTTATGCCCAGTCCCGCGTTATTGAAATTTATAATAACCGAGGAAATATTATGAAAAATTTTATTTGTATCACGCTGGTTTTATTACTGGGCTTGATTCTGACTTCACCCCTACAAGCCAAAACCGCTATTATTATTGCAAATTTTGGCACTAGTGTGCCCGAAGCTATTGAATCCATTGAGAATATAACATCCAGGGTAAAGACTGCGTTTCCTGGTACGGACGTCAGGGTTGTGTTTACTTCTAATATCATCCGATCGATTTGGGAAAAAAGGAGTAAAAGTCCAAAGGAATGGACAGACAAGGGAATTTCTAACGAAATTCTTTTTACAAAAAATCTGCTTAGTACTTTTGGTGAACTGAAAACCTTGGGATTTAAGGATATTATCGTTCAGCCCACCCACTTGTTCCACATGGAACAGTACCATGATTTGCTGCAATATGTGAACGCCATTAATTCTATTAAGACAGTTAGAGATAAATGGAAGCCATTTAACAAAATCGCCCTTGGCAGACCGGCACTCGGTACAGTGGGAGATCAATACCCCTATCATGATGATCTCAAGCAGGCAGTAAAAACCCTTGCCAATGATATTGCCCTTGCCGGACAAAAAAATGCTGCACTGGTTTATATGGGCCATGGAAATGAATTGTGGTCTACCGGTATATATGTTGAACTTCAGAATTTAATGCGGGAGACTTATCCCGAGGTAAAAACTTTTATCGGTTGTGTTGAAGGATATCCTGGTCTTGAAGATGTTAAAAAAAGTCTTGGTCATCATACACCAAAAATTAAAAATATCCTGTTAAAGCCGTTAATGATTGTTGCTGGAGACCATGCAACCAATGACATGGCCGGCGATGAAGAAGATTCCTGGAAAACCGGATTAAATAAAGCCGGGTTCAATGTTGACATTATTCTTCAAGGCCTTGGATCTAACAACCAGTTCGCAGATCTTTTTGTTTCCCACATAAGAGATGCTGCAAAAGCTTCAGGCATTGACCTGTAGATCATGGCAAAGAGTTGAGTATACCAGTCGCCATACCAAAAGGGAGAATAGGATATCTGGTGATCCTTCTCTCCTTTTTTCTTGTTGCAATGGTTCTCATTTCCCTATCCATGGGATACATCCAAATTCCAATGATGGATATTATCAGCATTTTAATTGGAAAATTGTCCGGTAATCATGAAATTATGAAAAATACCAGCGAAACCTATTTGGCAGTACTTTTTGACGTTCGACTTCCAAGAATACTAACCTGTGCAAGTGTCGGTGCTGCGCTTGCCCTTTCCGGGGTTCTGTTTCAAGGGATTTTGTTGAATCCCCTGGCGGATCCTTATACCTTAGGCGTATCAGCGGGGGCAGCTTTTGGTGCAAGTATTGCCATACTAATGAATTTCAGTGCAGCTGTTGTTTCCGTTCCTGCATTTGCTTTTACAGGGGCCTGTGCCACCCTGTTTGTTGTTGTTTTTTTATCCTATTCTTCTAAAAACCCGATAGCCGGACTTTCTTCCAATAATCTGATTTTATCAGGAATCATTGTTGCCTCTATTCTTTCCGCAGGAATCAGTTTTCTAAAGTTCATTGCCAATGAGCAAGTCTCGGTAATTATTTTCTGGCTAATGGGGAGTTTTGCATCAAAAACCTGGTCTAACTTTATTGTTGTCTTTACTTTTCTTGTTATCGGACTTTTCATATCCATGTTCTTTGCAAGAGACTTGAACCTGATTTCACTTGGCCCCAAATCAGCAACAAGCCTCGGTGTTGATCTGAAAAAGATAACGTTCATTCTTTTGGTGACAGGATCCATGATCGCCGCAATCTGTGTGTCTGTCTCAGGAATCATTGGCTTTGTGGGTCTTTTAGTTCCGCACATGGTCAGATTTATTACAGGGCCGGACAATCGAAAGCTGATTCCACTGTCCATGCTGGCGGGTGCGATTTTATTATTATTTGCAGATACCATTACCCGGGCAGTCCTTCCACATGAAATACCCATTGGTGTCCTGACCGCCTTGACCGGCGGCCCTGTTTTTTGCTGGATCTTTAAAAAGAATCGATTTAAATAGGATAAGTATGGAAATCTCTCTGCATAATATCTCTTTTGCATATAACAATGATATGATTATCAAGAAGATGAGTTGTTCTTTTGTGTCAGGGAATTTTTATTCTATTATCGGCCCAAACGGGAGTGGGAAAACAACACTTTTAGATTTAATTTCAGGGTTTTTAAACCCGAGTTCCGGTGATGTCTGTATCAATGAAACGCCGATTTTATCTTTTTCAAAAAAAGAAATATCAAAAAATATCGCGCTGGTTTCTCAGGACTATGCAATAAATTTTCCATTCAATGTACAAGAAGTAGTGATGATGGGAAGACATCCGTATATATCAAGATTTTCACACCCTTCCAGCAATGATATTAAGAGAGTGAAACGAATAATGGAATTGTGTGGTATCTGCCATTTATATGACCGAAAAATTAATGAACTTTCAGGAGGAGAAAGGCAACGGTGTGTGTTTGCCAGGGCCTTGTGCCAGGATACCCCGATTCTTTTATTGGATGAGGCGTTCTCAAATATGGACATTAACCACACCTTGCACATGCTGCGGTTGGTAAAACAGGCTGTAAAAGAAAACAATAAGATTGTTATCAGCGTTTTTCATGATTTGAACCTTGCATCAAGTTGGTCCGATGCTCTGTTGATGCTGAAAGGCGGTGAAATCAAGGCTTTTGGCAATGCTCAAGGTATTCTGACGCAACAGGCGATTAAAGATGTGTTTGATGTTGTATCGCTTGTGGAGTTTAACGAACATGTTCAGGCAAAGCAGGTGTACTATCCTTCGATTTAAAAACATAACAGGTATTATTCTTTTAATCATATTTGTTGGTTCGTTTAAGTGTTCAGCCTTAACACTGACAGATAAAAAAGGAAGACAGATTAATTTTGAAAAACCGTTTACCAGAATTATTTCTCTCTATGGTGCTCACACTGAAAATTTATATCACTTAGATCTTGAAGAGAACATTGTGGGAGTTTCTGTTAACGATACATTCCCTTTACAGGTGAATAAAAAACAAAAATTTTCATATCATGATGATCCTGAAAAATTTTTGGCCTTTATGCCTGATCTTGTTTTAATACGGCCAATGATTGACAATGGATATCCAAAGCTGATCAATCGTCTTGAGAAATCTGGGATTACGGTTGTTTCCCTTCAACCTTCCGGCATCAAAGAAATGTATGACTACTGGTTAAAATTAGGTCTGCTGACAGGTAAAGATCAGCAGGCAAACAAGATGATTTTGGATTTTAAACAAAAAATTGATCATTTAAAAAAAATAACCAAGGACATTCAACTCAAGAAAAAAGTTTATTTCCAGGCGATTCATTCAAGGATGAAAACATTTACACAAGGCGCCATGCCCATTTTTGCACTTGAGACAGCGGGAGGAATCAATATTGCATCTGACGCAAAAGCTTCAAAAAATACAAATATTGCCATCTACGGAAAAGAACAAATACTTGAAAAAGCATTACAAATAGATGTATTCCTTGCCCAAAAAGGTGTAATGAATGCTGTGAGTATTGAACAAATAAAAATGGAACCAGGATTTAATATTATTAAAGCTGTAAAAAACAATCAAATATATATTATTGATGAAAATATCATTTCTAGGCCTGTGCCCAGGCTTTATGAAGGAATCGTTTCAATCGGAATGTTCCTTTATCCGGATATTTTTAGTCATGAAAAGCGTAAAGAGGATAGATAATGGAAACTGTTGGAAAACTTTTCGGGGTTGGTGTTGGACCCGGGGATCCTGAGCTTATAACGGTCAAGGCTGTCAGGGTGATTAAAGAGGCTGACATAATTTTTACTGCGGCATCGACAAAAAACACCTATAGCCTGGCTGTTGAAATTGCCTCTCCTTATATATCACCTTCTGTCCAGATTGAAAAATTGTCCTTTCCAATGACCAAGGAAATAAAAGAAAGTGAGACAGCATGGATTCATAATGCAAGACAGATCGCTAAGGTATTGAAACAAGGGAAAAAAGCTGTATTTTTAACGCTTGGCGATCCCACAACTTATTCCACCTTTGGGTATATTTTGAAGAAAATGAAATGCATTATGCCGGAAGCTAAGATTGAAACTATTCCCGGGATAACCTCTTTTCATGCTGCCTCAGCACGGTTGAACAGGATCCTTGTCGAAGGAGAGGAGTCATTGCTTGTGACTTCGGGAGCCTTTGGCGGTGACCGCATAAGAAATATCGATGGTGTTGAGAATGTTGCTATTGTAAAGGCGTATAAAAACATTCAAGATATTAATAAGGCGTTAAAGGAAACAGGGCTTGCTAAAAAAAGCGTTGCTGTATCAAAGTGCGGCCGTGAAAATGAACAGATTATAGAAAATATTAATGAGCTTGAGAACAGAGCCCCTGATTACTGGACATTGATACTGGCCTCTAAATGAAACCGAATCCTGTACATTATAAAAACCTTGTAATTTCTCTACTTTTCACGTTGGCCTGTATACTATTCAGTCTGAATTATTTTGAATCACTCACCCTGACCGTCTGCATTAAAAAACTTGGAATACCTTTGTTTCGGCTTCTTTTGTTTATCTCCATCGGTCTGTTAATCGGACAATTGATTGAAAATTTTGGATGGACAAAACAGATTGCCATCGTGGCCAGACCGTTTTTTCGGTTTTCAAATCTTGGAAATCACTGCAGTGCGGCTTTTACAACAGCTTTTTTCTCAGGGGTGACTGCTAATGCCATGCTTTTGGAATATTATGAAGAAAATAAAATTAATAAAACGCAGCTATTCCTGTCAAATTATATCAATCAGTTTCCGGCCTTTTTTCTGCATCTGCCGACAACAGTATTTATTGTTCTTCCATTAACCGGTTATGCAGGAGGGCTCTATTTTATTATCACTTTTCTGGCAACCCTGTTCAGGACCGTTCTTTTTCTTTTATTTGGCAGGTTATACGTTGAAAAAATTCTTGAAGAAGAAATGCGGAATAGCCCTGCAGGCTTTCATGAAAAGATAGATATTATATCCATCATACAAAAAATTAAGACAAAACTACCAGGGCGCATAATCAATATTATTATCTGGATTTTACCCATTTATACCATTGTTTTCCTTCTTAACATAAATGGCTTTTTTGATTATCTGAACAAGGCTTTGACTGGTTTTGTTGCGCTCACAGTTCTGCCGGTTGAGTCATTGTCTGTTGTTGTGTTAAGCTTTGCTGCTGAATTTACATCAGGGTTTGCAGCTGCAGGAGCCTTGATGGATGCAGGCGTTATCAGTATTAAAGAAACGGTCATTGCCTTGCTGCTTGGAAACATTATAGCCTTTCCGATTAGAGCACTTCGCCATCAGCTTCCAAGATATATGGGAATTTTCTCTC
>JAHJLN010000147.1 GCA_018821715.1 Pseudomonadota bacterium
AATGAAGGCCAACAACCCGATGAGAAAGAAATTTTCAAGCTGATAAAAGAGATTGAAATAAGATATGACCGACAAAAGCATATCAATATTGCAACATCGTTAACCCTGTTGTTTAACCGGATATTTGAGCATGAGAATGAGACCCTGCCGTTTACGTCTCAAAACGGCAGGGATCTTGCCCACATCGCCAAGCTTAAAGAATATCGGGAAAAAGGTCTGGGCGTTGTTTATCTGATCAATCATTCCTCCCATCTGGATGAATTTCTTGTGGATATTTTATGGCAGCACTTGTCCCTTGGCCTGCCGGTATTTGCTGCAGGGCAGAACATGATGGCCATTAAAAGCATTGCATCGCTTTTAATGGTTGGATCGTATATTGTTCTGCGACAGGGTGCAAACAAACACCAGATGTCGGCCCTGTACAACTACTGCCGGGCCATCAGCATGTCCGGCGAGCAGCAGGGGATCTTTCTTGAAGCCTGGAGAGGCGGTGCAAGGAGCCGTGACGGCAGTTTAAGATATCCCAAAAGGCTTGTGACGTTAAGGGGTGCCATTGACATTGAAACCGATCTTGTTGTTCAACCTATCTCTTTGTCATTTTCCGCCATACCCGAAGACCTGCCCTTGTGCTCAAGGAAAAGCCCTGTCAGCTGGGTCAGGGGACTTGGGTTTTTCAGAACACTTCTGCGGTTTCCCTTGAACCCGAAAACATTTTTATGGAAATCTGCTAAACACCTCTATGGCCGAGCCTATATTTCCGTGCCACACCCCTTTTTATTAAGTGAGTTAAAAGAAAAACACAAACAGGACAAAAGCGGCATCCACCTGGATGAATTTGTGGCATTATCCGCCATAAAGGAAATAGCAAAATCCAAAAAAATCATGTCCAGCCAGATCACGGCTTTAGGGCTGCTCAAAGCGCGGAAAGAGGGCAAAATAGACATGGTTGAATCGGTTGCCAGGCAAATGAATGCAGCCAAGGACTATCATTTGCAGACGTTTGGCGTCACGCCTGACTTTGAAGATTTTATCGTCCGAAATTCCGTAAAAAATGTTGTTGATGACGGCCTTGGCATGCTTGCCAGAAGAAAAGTCGTCAGCAAATGGCGCAAAGATAAAAAAGGCTATCCCGTTGTCATCGATGAGACAGCGCTTTCCTATTATGCAACCCATGCAGACAGACGGCTGTATTCACCGACAGCAGACCAGAATATTGTCGTGGTCGGAGCCGGCAACTGGGGATTTGCCCTTGCTTCCCTTATCGGCAATCGGATCCTGGATGACAAAAAATACAATACAGCCAGTCTCACAATTTTTGATCCCCGCATTGATGTTGCAGAGCAAATGGGACTGAACCGTAATGGGCCGGGCAAGTTTTCTGAGAGCCTGCTGCCTAAAAATGTATTTGTCACCAGTGACTTTTCAAGTGCCTTCAGAAAAGCAAGTGATGTGATTATTGCCGCCAAACCCTCTAATTTTGAAGAAACTTTCAACGGCATATTGGCCGTGTCGGAACAGCCTTTTAAGGCATTGATTTCCACCCGCGGATTTATACCGGATCTGCATACCCTTCCCTACCTGGCTGCAGTTGACCTGCTCAATAAATCCAAAAGAAAGGATGTACACTTATATACACTGACCGGCCCGGTTGATCCGGATATCCTTGTTGTGGGCGACTTGATCAAAGGCGTTCTGGCAGGAAAGGATGATGGCACGGAAGACCTTTGCGACCTGTTTGACACTCCCTTTGTGGAAACGTTTATTTCAAAGGACCCGGTGGGAGTCCAGACGGCTGATATATTGTCCAGGATTTATGCCTTATGGTTAAATTATGCTAAAAGTTCGGGACGAATTCAAACCAGCACACAAACCGGATACCTCATGGCCCAGGTGGCAGACGAAGCCTGTGCGCTTGCCATCAACCTGGGGGGCAGTCCTAAAACTTTTGAAGCAGGGAGCATCCCCTGGACAGCAACCTTTACATCCCTTTATCTTGGCGGCCTGTGGAAAGAATTCGGCCAAAAGGTAGGAACAGGGGTTAAAAAAGGCAAGACCCCCCGTAAAATGCTTTCAAAAATACAGCTCCAATATGAAAATGACGGCATACAACTGCAGTCTATCGCTGATATGGAATCTGCGCTGATCTGTGCCAAACAATATCACCTTGAGATGCCCATCCTCAGTGAGGCTGTTGAAACATTCAGGGCTGCGGCAGTTAAAAAGAAATAATTTTTTTTACTTTTTTTATCAACCGACCGTCGATAAAGACAAGACCTGTAAAAATCAATGCCATCCCGGCAAAGGCATTCCATCCAGGCGTTTCTTTGAGCACCGTCATGCCTAAAAAAATGGCGCTTACAGGGATTAAAAAAGTTACCAGCAAAATATTGGTTGCCCCTGCTTTTGACAGCACATAAAAATAAATAATATAGGCTAGGGATGTCGAAACGGCTGCAAGACAGAAAAGGGCCATCCATGTGATGATCGTCGGCTCAAGGGTCAAGGGCTGCTCAAATACAAATACCAGGGGAATCATGATAACGGTGGAGCCTGACAGCATGCCCGCCGCTACGATCGCAGGGTCAATCTTTTTGAACCTGCGGCCGAAAATAGCGGCAAACGCATAGAGAAGAGCAGCCCCCAGGACGGCAGCCTGGCCGGCTGTCTTTATGCCGATACCGTTCAAGGAGTCTATGCCCATCAGAAGGATTACCCCCACCCATCCGAAGACAACCCCTGCCAGCCTGTTTTTTGTCAAGGGCTCGTCTCTTGTTAAAAAATGAGCCAGAATCACGCTGAAAACAGGGGTTGTCGCGTTTAAGATCGATGCCAGGCTTGAATCAATATATTTTTGCCCCCAGGCAATGAGACTGAAGGGGATCACATTGTTCAAGGCACCCAGTACCAGAAATGCGACCCAGATACCGGGGCTGCTCGGCATTTTTCGATTCGTAAAAAAAACAAATCCCAGCAGGAGAACGGCGGCCGTTCCAACCCGGCATAACACAAGGGTCAGGGGTGTCATGGTCTGGACCGCAATCTCTACAAAGAAAAAAGAGGCTCCCCAAATCAAAGAAAGAATACCGATCAGGCACCAAAGTCCTGCTCCCATAACCCTGTTTATATTTTCCATTCTCTTTTTTTTCCTTTTTTAAAACCAACCGCTTTTTTAAATGTTGCAATGTTCATTGAATGTTACAAAGATAAACCGGAATCAAAAATATAGCCACCCGAATCTTGCGAAGATAACCCCTTGGCGCCATCTTTATTATGCCGTTTGGACAACAAAGAGTTGACATAAATCAACATATTGAAATTTTTGACAATACCTGCTATTAAAGGGTTTTGAATTTTAAGGAAACAAATACAATGCATTATGAAGGTATGATCATACGACCGCCGAGTGAGGCCGACAGTATTCTGCTGCAGGTCACTTTAGGCTGTTCCCATAATAAATGTACATTCTGCGGCACGTTCAGGGAAAAGCGGTTTAATATCAAAAAAGATGATGTTATTTTTGAAGATATTGAGTTTGCAAGGAAATACTGCCAAAGACAGAACCGGTTGTTTATCTGTGACGGGGATGCCATGATCGTCCCCCAGAAAAGGCTGGTCAATATCCTTGAACAGATAAAGGACCGGCTGCCCTGGGTTCAAAGAGTGGGACTATATGCCAATACCAAGGGTATCGGCATGAAAACCGACGAACAATTAAAACAACTGCACGACCTGGGAGTTAAGATTGCCTATATGGGTCTTGAGTCAGGGGATGACCTGATCTTGAAAGAGATTAAAAAAGGCGCGGATTCCGCAAAAATGATTCAAATGGGAACACGGGTCAAACAATCGGGCATAAAATTGTCTGTCACTGTTCTTGTCGGTTTAGGGGGGCGTAAAAATTCTAAACGCCATGCTGCGGAAACCGGAAGGGTCCTGTCTGCCATTGATCCGGATTTTGTTGGGGCGTTAAGTCTGATGCTGGTGCCGGGAACTGAACTCAATGACCAGTATGAAAAAGGGGATTTTGACCTCATCAACCCGGAAGAAATGCTGGAAGAACTAGGTCTGATGATTGCTTCCACCCATCTTACCAATGGTCTTTTCCATGCAAACCATGCCTCCAACTATCTTCCCATCCGGGCAAAATTACCTGAAGAAAAAGAAAAAACACTTGCACTGATAACACAGGCACTCAAAGGAAAGGTGGCCCTTAAACCGGAATTCATGAGAGCCTTGTAACACCAATTTAATTATACAGGAGATACAGACAATGGCCAATGCCAAAACAAACCTTGACCAGTTAACCGTCAGCACGATCAGAACCCTTTGCATGGATGCGGTTCAAAAAGCAAATTCCGGGCATCCGGGCGCACCCATGGGTCTTGCACCTGCAGCCTATGTTTTATTCAAACGCTTTTTAAAACACAATCCCAAAAACCCGGCATGGATTGACAGGGACCGGTTTGTTCTCTCAGCGGGTCATGTCTCTTCTCTTTTGTACAGTCTTCTCTACCTGTTTGGATATGGCCTTGAACTGGAAGACTTGAAAAATTTCAGACAATGGGGCTCCAGAACCCCCGGACACCCTGAATACGGTGAGACCCCGGGCGTGGAAACCACCACAGGACCCCTGGGCCAGGGCATTGCCAATGCCGTTGGCATGGCCATTGCCGAACGCCACCTGGCTGCTCGATTCAACATGGAAAAAAAAGAAATCATCAACCATCATACCTATGTGATGTGCGGTGACGGTGATCTGATGGAAGGCGTTGCCCTGGAATCGATTTCCCTTGCCGGACACCTTGGCCTTGGAAAATTGATCCTGCTTTATGATGACAACTCCATTACCATTGAAGGCAAAACAGACATTGCATTTACAGAAGATGTCAGGGCAAAATTTGAAAGCCAGAACTGGCATGTGGTAACAGTTAAAGACGGCAATGATCTTGAAGAAATCCAGAAAGCCATCCAGGCCGGCAAAGATGCTGTTGCACGCCCCTCTCTTGTTCAGATAAAAACCCATATTGCCTATGGCAGTCCCAATAAACAGGATACTTCGGATGCCCATGGTTCACCCCTTGGTGTTGAAGAAATCAAACTGACCAAACAATTTTATGGTGTGCCCGAGGATAAAGATTTTTATGTTCCCCAGGCTGTACTTGAAAATTGCGGAAAAGCGTTGACCTATGGAAAAGGATTTGAACAAACCTGGCAAAACATTTTTGATGCCTATAAAACTGAGTTTCCGGAACATGCTGCCAGGTTTGTTGATGCCATCAGCGGGTTTTTAACAGAGGGCTGGGATGCCAAGATTCCTCAATTCAAGCCGGAAGACGGCCCCATCGCAACCCGGGCGGCTTCAGGCAAGGTGTTAAATGCCATTGCAGACAATCTGCCCTCATTAATGGGAGGATCTGCCGACCTTGCACCGTCCAACAAAACCTATCTTACCAGCTCAACCGAGTTTCAAAAGAATGCCTGGGAAGGAAGAAACATCCGGTTTGGTGTTCGGGAACATGCCATGGGTGCCATTATGTCCGGCATATATCTACATTCCGGCATCCGGCCCTATGGCGGGACATTCCTTGTATTTGCCGATTATATGCGCCCGGCCATCCGCGTGGCCTCTTTGATGAAACTGCCGCTGATTTATGTCTTTACCCATGACAGCGTTGCTGTGGGAGAAGACGGCCCCACCCATCAGCCGGTCGAACATCTGGCGTCTTTGAGGGCTATCCCGGGTCTTAATGTTGTCAGACCGGCAGATGCCAATGAGACGGCGTTTGCCTGGAAACAGGCATTACAGACCCTTGATTCTCCAACTGCTTTGATCTTGAGTCGCCAGAAACTGCCGACCCTGGATGTATCCAATAGGGACGGTGAATTTAATTATGGGGCGTATACGATAAAAAATGTACTGGACCCGGATATGATTTTCATTGCAACCGGTTCTGAGGTCCATCTCTGTGTTGAAGCGGCAGGATTACTAAAAAAAGATCACAACATCAAAGCTGCCGTGGTCTCCATGCCGTCGTGGGAACATTTTGAAAAAGCACCTGCACCCTACAGAGAAAGGATCCTGCCGTCCAGCATAACCAAAAGGATGGCAGTTGAAGCCGGTATTTCCATGGGATGGGAAAAATATACAGGCCCAGAAGGTAAAATAATCGGCATTAATAAATTCGGTGCTTCAGCACCCGGCGGGACCGTACTCAAAGCATACGGGTTCTCTGTTGGAAATATCGTTAAAAATGCCCTGGATCTGTTAAACTCATAATATTTTAAAGAGAGTATCCTACCCGGTGCCAATTTTCTTTTTTTTGCACCGGGTTTTTTAAAAAAAGGAGGCTGCCATGCAGATCAGCGTTAAAACAAGTGCAAGAACCCAGATGATCGATATTACCTCCCAGGTTCAAGATGTGGTAACAGCATCTGGAATTAAAAACGGCCTGGTCCATGTCTTTTCTCTTCATACAACCGGTGCTGTCACTATAAATGAGAATGCAGATCCTGCAGTTGAAACCGATATTTTAAACACCATTAATAAGGTGATTCCCTGGGAGGATCATTTCAAACACATGGAAGGCAATTCTGCCGCTCACATTAAAGTCAGCCTTTTTGGTCCATCTGAAATCATCCCTTTGGAAAACGGTTCCCTTGTGCTTGGCACCTGGCAGGGTATCTATTTTTGTGAATTTGACGGCCCCAGAAACCGACGGGTGAATATTAAAGTTATGTCTGATTGACCAGGGGATTTACAATTTTCAAGGAGATCAGAATGGAAAACAATGAAAACCGGTCCGTCAATTTTCTTCGCGGAGTTCCGGCACAGGAAGCTTTGGAAAAGCTTGTACCTGCCATAGCAAAAGGATATGAAACCGCCGTACTCAAATATGGGACGGATGTACTTCAATATGGTCACTTTACAGGGTTTATGCCTTTGCGGGAACTGATTGGCAGCCGCCATGGCGTGGACCCAGGCCGAGTGGTTGCCGGAAACGGCGGGTTGGAAGTTATTTCCCTGTTTTTTAAATCCCTTCCCAGACAAAGCTTGATCCTGGTTGAAGCGGCTTCCTATGATCGCGTACTCATTGATGCCATGCGATATGGACACGTTCCTGTGGGTGTTGCATTAACTTCCAGCGGTGTTGCGCTGGACCGGTTTGAAGAGCTGGTTAAAAAATTCAGGCCAAAAGCGTTTTACGGTATTCCGTTTCATCAGAACCCCACCGGGATAACCTATTCAAGGGACAACAGGAAGGAAGTAGAGCGCATCTGCCGGGAAAATGATATGTTCTGTATATGGGATGTGTGCTATGAGAACCTGCGATATGACGGGAACACCAATGACACGGTTGACATATCAGAATGGGGACCGGTCGTCACCAGCTCTTTTACAAAGACCATCACTCCTGGAACCAAGTGCGGTTATATCATTGTTCCAAAGAAGTATGTCGCGGCTTTGTCACAGGTGGTTGCCAATACCCGTATCAATCCCAATCTGCCGACCCAGGCCTTTATTGCGGATTTTATCCAGTCCGGTCACTTTGATGATTATTTAAAGTATCTTTGCGCGCTTTACCGGCCAAGGATGGCGGCGTTGAATCATGCGCTCAATGCCAATTTTCCGGGTGGTTTATCCTGCGTCGTCACCGGCGGTTTTTTTGCCACACTGACCCTTCCGAATGTTTTAAGGGAAAATGAGACCGACTTTATCGAAGCGGCACAAAAAAATGGGGTAAGCATTGCCTCAGCCTGGGATGCTGTAGCCCCGGACTTAAGGGATGACCTGCAAAAAAAAGGGCTTTACATCCGCTTGACATTTCCGGCCTGTAAGCCTGAAAATATTGAACTTGGCATCTCAAGGCTTAAGGAAACGGCTAAATTGTTCAATATAAAGGGTTGAATACATGAAAAACAAAGAATTATTAGGCATTTGTATTTTTATAATATGTCTTTTCCCTTTGACATTGAATGCGGCCAACTATCGAGCATTTTCTGCCAAGCCGTTCAGCGAAAACGAGGTGAGATTTATATTTCTGGGCAGTTCAGGGGTTGTTTTAAATTCCGCTGCAGGTGCTGTAGTGATTGACCCTGCAACACTCTTGGACGATTACGACCTGGACCAATTAAAAACCGCCAATGTTGTTCTTATCGTATTCACGCACAGCCATGGAGATCATTTTGATTCAGGAACCGCTGTTAAACTGTTCAAGGCCACTGGTGCCCATATTCTTGCGGATGCAATGGTAGTTGGAATTTTAGAGGGGAAAATTCCCCGGGACAGGTTAATCAATGGTTTAAATGGAAAAACGTATGGCTTCGGGAAGATTGCTGTTGATGTAATTCAAGGAAAGCACGGAAGTTTGATAAATCTTTATCGAATTACCATGGATCGTGTCCGGGTATTTCATGGTGGCGA
>JAHJLN010000148.1 GCA_018821715.1 Pseudomonadota bacterium
CAGTTCCTGTTACAGAGATGTGATCTTTTTCAAGGAAATGCTTGATTAATAATCCGGGATATAACAGGCTTTGTTTTTTTGTGAGAATGATTCTGCCCTGCATAAGTCCGGTTGCTTTAATGTCATTTTCAAAGACATCAAGCAAAGGGGTCTGTGGTTCGGCACTGATCAAACGACCCGTGGGTTGATGGTTAAATGTAATGGTATTAAAATTAGCGCATAAAGCTCCGACAGGCGCATCATATGGGTTTAAAGAGGACCCTTTCCCAGGGATCTGGATCTGGTCTGAGAAATATGTCTGGTCAAGAATAATATGATGGATCCGGTCGGTTTCAGAAGTTGAAAGGATCTTTCGGCACAGCTGTTCAATAACTTCGGAGATAAATAAAGGATCTCCAAATCCCTTAATATAAAGATTTTTTGAATCTTCATCAAAATAATAATCTAATGAAAACCGATACTCTTTACCCAGAATTTGAATGGCGGCAAGGCTGGTCAAAATTTTTAAAATAGAAGCTGGAATAAACAGTTCTTCATTGTTCCGGCCATACAATATTTTTCCCGTATCATCTGCCAGGACAACACCAGCCGACTGGTTTTTTGCATAGATATCGGAAGGGATGACAGCTCCGGCAACAGCAATAATCAAAATAAAGATCATCGCAGTCGTGGTTTTTTTATTTGCCATTATCCGCATAAAAGGCTTTATATCCCAGAAAGGTCATATATACATCGGCTTTGCTTGAGATTTCAAAAGGGGAGTGCATGGAAAGGAGCGCAGGTCCACAATCCAGTACATTCATTCCGAATTTGGCAAGAAATTTTGCAACCGTACCGCCACCGCCCTGATCAATTTTTCCCAGCTCCCCGGTCTGCCAGATAATTTTGTTAGTATTGAATATCTGTCTGATTTTTCCCACAAACTCTGCACTGGCATCGCTTGATCCGGACTTGCCTGCCACACCTGTAAATTTTGTCATGCAGACACCAAATCCCAGTTTTGCAGCATTCATTGCCTCATGGACCTCTTTGAAATCAGGATCCATGGCAGCATTCACGTCTGCAGAAAGACAGGAAGAATTGATCAATGCTTTTCTAAGGGAACGGTTGCCTGTATCCTGACCGTTTATAAATAGCAGGTCAGACATTAAATCTTCAAGAAAGCTTGATTTTGCACCGCTGTTTCCTTCACTGCCGATTTCTTCTTTGTCAAAGAAAAGGGCAATGGCTGTCTTATGCGGAGATGGTGTGTCAAGAAGGGCCTCAAGACTCGTATAAACACAGACCCTGTCATCTTGTCCATAGGAACCGATCATTGATCTGTCAAATCCGACATCCCTTGCCTTTTCAGCAGGAACGGCTTCAATTTCCGCACTGATGAAATCTTCTTCAGTCAGGCCGTATTTTTCATATAAAAGATTTAACACACCCAGTTTAAACCGGTCTTTTTCCTTATCATTTCCTAAAGGGATGCTGCCGGAAATTAAATTTAATTTTTCACCCTGGAAAACATCTGAAATTTTTTTGTCTGCCTGGATTTTCCCGGCCAGGTGCGGCAGAAGATCGGTCACAGTAAAAACCGGATCATCCGGGTGATCACCAATGGTAATATCAATTGTTTTATTATCAGATGTTATGATTGTGCCATGAAGGGCCAATGGAAGGGCTAACCAGTGATACTTTCGAATACCGCCATAGTAATGTGTTTTCATTAATCCCATGCTTAAGTCTTCATAGACAGGGTTTTGTTTTAAATCAAGCCGTGGTGAATCAAGGTGAGATGCAATGAGGTTGGCCCCTGAAATAAGCGGTTCTTTTCCAATAACCGCCAGCGCAACACACCGCCCCTGAAAAACTTTATAGACTTTTTTGATATGACTTGATTGGTTTGTAGTCAGGGTGTCAATATCAACAAACCCTTTAGCCTTTGCCGCCTGAATAATTTGCAGGGCAGCTTTTCTTTCTGTTTTGGACTGGTTAAGAAATTGTTTGTATTGCTCATTGAATTTAAAAACACCTGCTTTCTGATTTTTATTGAGATGATCAAAAACCAGCCGCTCTTTTTTGAAAAGCGTTTTTTTTATCTTTTTAAACTGGGTATTATCCATTTTTGCCTGATCCTTAATTACTTGAAAAATTGAAAAAAATCATAAACTATTTCTTTGATCTTATGTTTCATGCCAAGGGTTTCCCATTTGTCCGGAAAGGCAACAGGACTGAATTCAACCTGTGCTTCATAACCATAATTATTTAACTGTTCACGGTAAGTGGTTTTAATAATATCTAACGGGGTTATAATTGCCCCTTCATAGCTGACGATCGTGTCAAGATCTTTTGTTTTTATTGATTTAAGACCATTCTTCACCAGAATGGTTTTTAAAAAGTTATCTCTTATCCTTTTATCCACGGATGTTTTAGATTCGAAAGGAGCGGCAGATATTACTCCTGCTGCTGAGATTTGAGAAAATTTTTCCGCTCTGAAATCATTTTTTGCCGGAACCATCAAAAGATTGTCATTAATGATAGTGTTGTTTGATGACTTGACATCATATCGTATATAATATGTTTGGATCCCTTCATACGCATGTATTGTGCGGCTTGAAACAAAGGGCAGGATCAAAGGGGCCAGCAGCAAAATATATAACACATAGGGTTTGTAATAATCAGGCATGATTTTTGTATATAGTCTATTCAGATTAAAGTTAATACTAACTCCTGACGATTTCTAACAGTATCATGAAAAATTGTCAGGAATCAACGCTTAATGGATTTTATTACCTGTTTGATTGTTTGGCATAATCGTTAAAATGGGGAAGGAAAAATGAAAAAACTATTTATTGTATTATTGGGAATTTTTGTATCGGTATTGTTTTTTTCAGGGTGTGGAACTGTCAGGACATCTTCTACGGCCGGTGGTCCAGGCAAGGTATTAGGCCCTCCTGGTGCTGAGGTGGATGATCACAAGGTGGTTACTTTTTTTGTGATCGGCAAAGGACTTGAACCTGAAAATGCTTTATCAAAAGGCGAGGCTGTCCTGATGGCAGAAAGAGCTGCTGTTGCAGACGGCTACAGGCAGCTTGTGGAAAAAGTCCGTGGTGTTTATGTGGATGCCTTCATGCGGGCTGGACGTGGAACTGTAGAGTACGACACCATTCAAGTTCATACTCAGTCGTGGCTCAGAGGAACGGAAGTCATGGAAATAAACCAAGGCGAATATGGCATTACAAATGTAAGGATGCGTTTAAGAATTAATTTTGCCAGAGATGGAATGGTCTGGTGGCCGGTGGGAATTGGAAGGGATGTGAAACCCGCGTTCTCTTCTGGTAATCCATTAGCCAGTGACGCATCATAAAATTTTGTCATGGATGACAATTTTTTGCAGTTTTAATTTTTAAACAAATTTTAGATACTAATGATCCATTTTTTTTGGAGGTTGCCATGAAATCTCTGTGGTTAAACAATACGCTTAAAAGAAGCATCCCTTTGATTTTTTTCATTTTTTTTGTGTCCGTTCCCTCCATTATCTGGAGTGCAGGATATCAGGAACAAAAATTGTTTGATGGGGATTTTTATTCTTCAGAGGATTTGCGCGTGAAGATTGAAAATCATACCAAGGAAATTCAAGTCATAGACAATCAAGTAAAAGCACTTGAAACAGATATCGACTGGATGGTTTTAAAAATCAATCAAATTCAGGACTCAGGAAGAACTGCATCATCAAACCTGAAGGATTCTATCACAAAAAAAGAAAAATTGGTTGTTACATTGCTTAAAAATAAAAACAGGCTTGAATATCTGGTTCAGTATTATTCTGCAAATTTAGATACAAAAAAGGAACAGACTTTAGATGAAATTGTTAAATTAAAAAAAATTCCTGCTATCAAAGAAGAAACAAAAATTAAAGTTGAAAATATTTCACCCCGAAAACCTGACCCAATGTCACAGTCAATGGCGCCTTCCATGGAAAATGATTCAGATAAATATGACGGCATCAGCAAAACTCAATTGCAGACAGCCATTAATCAATCCGGGCTGAACGACTGGGTGGAGATAGTGGGAACCGGAACCTGTCTCAGGCTTGAAACTACGCTGCCGATTCTCTTCCCCACAGGCAGTGCAAAAATTGCAAACGAGTATAAGTCTTTTTTCAAAAAACTGGCAGAATTTTTAAAACCATATGATGTCAAAGTTCTTGTAACCGGATATGCAGATACTGTCCCCATAAAAAACAAACAATATCCTTCCAATTTTGAACTTGGGGCAGACAGAGCTGCAAATATCGTTCACCAGTTTGTGAATTATGGTTTGAAACCCTCTATTTTCAAGATAGAATCCACTGGAAAATACAGATTTGCTGCAAAAGCTGCGTCAGAACAAAAATCTCTTGAAAGGCGGGCAGAAGTCACTGTTATTTTTTCAGGATAAGCCTTCTTTAAAAACGCCATTTTAAAAATGGCGTTTTTATTTTCATCAGTTTAAAAAAAATTCCATTTAAATGTTGTAGATTTAAAGTTATTTCACTTGACCGCGTATGATTTTTTGCATATAAGTTCAAGTCATGAACATGGCTTTAGACAGCGAAATAAGGCTTAGATTGCTTAAGCTTTTAGAAGACCAGCCTGAAATGACTCAGAGGCAAATGAATAAAAAAATGGGCGTCAGTTTAGGCAAAGTTAACTATTGCCTGACTGCTTTGATCGAAAAGGGAATGATTCGAGTCGAACGGTTTAAAAAACATAAAAAAAAATCAGCTTATATATATCGTCTTACCCCCAAAGGATTTGAAGAATTAGCAAGTCTAACTCTCAGCTTTTTAAAGCTAAGGATTCAGGAGTATGATCAAGTTAGGCTGGAAATTAAAATACTTTCAGATCAGATTGATAAAATTGACCCCAATCTCTGGGATGATCCTGAATTGTTAAAGGCGTTGAATAATATAAATTAGATTATTCATGTTGATTTAAAAAAGAGGTTGAAAACTTGGTTGTCGGCATTGCTATTGTAACCGACAAGGCGGAGCTATGTATAGAAACATTTAAAACCATGAGCCATTCTTTCATAAAAGACAGAGACAATCTTGATAAATTTACTCCTCAGAAAGTTAAACGTATAGTTTTAATGATGAAATGGTGAGCCATGACACCACTCAAACGTAATGTGATCGCAAATTATATGGGCAGTATCTGGACCGCTTTGATGTCATTTATTTTTATCCCCATATATATTTACTTTATGGGGATTGAGGCATATGGACTGGTTGGATTTTTTGCAACCTTGTTGAGTGTTTTTGTTTTGCTTGAGATGGGGTTAAGTTCCACTTTGAATCGGGAATTGGCAAAGCTTTCGGTTCAACCTGGTTGTGGGCAGCAGATGCGTAACCTTGTGCGAACTTTGGGGCTTATATATTGGGCGGTAGCGGTTTTAATTGCTGTTGTTGTGATCGCATTATCTACATACCTATCTCAACGGTGGGTGAGGGTGGAAAATTTGTCACCTGAGACCGTACGGCAGGCTGTTCTTCTTATGGGAATTGCCATTGGCCTGCAGTGGCCGGCCGGGTTTTATTCGGGCGGCCTTATGGGATTGCAACGTCAGGTGTTGCTTAATGTTATTAATTCGGCCTTGGCAACCTTGCGAGGAGGCGGTGCTATATTGATTCTCTGGTTGATTTCTCCAACCATCCAGGCTTTTTTCATTTGGCAGATTATTATCAGCGGAATGCAGACGTTGTTATTAGGGGCGGCGCTTTGGCGAGGCATGCCGGAGAGCAAGGAAAAAGCAAGTTTTCAAATGGGTATTTTGCGCGAGGTCTGGCGCTTCGCCACAGGAATGTTCGGTATATCATTTTTAGGTATACTGCTGACTCAGACTGATAAAATTCTTTTAAGTCGAATGCTGTCACTTGAGATGTTTGGCTATTATTCTCTGGCAGGGGTGGTGTCTATGAGTCTTTATCGACTGGCCGCACCGCTTTTTATCAGCGTTTATCCTCGTTTGACCCAGTTGGTTACTGTCAATGATCAAGTGGCTTTGAAGACGCTGTATCATCAAAGTTGTCAGTTGATGTCTGTCATGATCCTACCGGCCGCCATGGTGCTAGCGTTTTTTTCAGAATCAATTCTTCTATTGTGGACACAAAATTCGGTTACGACTGAACAGACACATGTGCTGGTGAGTCTATTGGTAATAGGCACTGCCTTGAGTGGGTTGATGAATCTGCCCTATGCCCTGCAACTGGCTCATGGTTGGACAAAGCTTTCTTTTTACGTTAATCTGGCTTCCGTTATTGTTTTGGTGCCGCTTATTTTTTTTATGGTAAAACATTTTGGAGCAATCGGTGCTGCTATCGTCTGGGTAACCTTAAATCTTGGTTATGTGTTGATTACGATACAACTGATGCATCGTCGTTTGATACCCAAAGAAAAATGGAGTTGGTATTATCAGGATGTTGGGATACCAATGACTGCGGCAGTTTTTATTTCTGGAACTGGTCGATTCTTAATGGCGGCTGATTTGTCTAGTGGGGGGCTGTTTTTTTATATTGTCTTGGTTTCGATAATGACTCAATGTGGCGCCATTTTTGGTACACCAGCAACTCGAATCTTATGTAAGAGAAAAATAGCACAAATCCATAATTATCTGGGAGTATAAACTATGAACAAAAAATGTTTCATTGTTATTCTTATGAGAGAAAGCCGATACATTATTAAACTGCATCCTGTGGAATAATAATGAATACCAAATTAAAGACATTATGCTTACGAATCCACTGGGTGATTGGGGTTCAATTTGGAATTGATTTTCGCACGATGTTTCGTTTTTTAAAAAGTTTGCCGAGATATATTCGAGATTTACAGCAATTTCGCTCCGGGTACACTGGTCGTATCGATTTTATGCCTTGCCTCCATGACTGGTATGAAGAAGCTGGCTCGACCAAGGACGAATATTTTTTACAGGATTTGCTGGTGGCCAGAATGATTTTTGAGGCCAAACCGGAAAGACATGTGGATATTGGTTCCCGCGTGGATGGGTTTGTTGCCCATGTGGCAAGCTTTCGAGAAATTGAGGTGTTTGATATGAGACCAATTGTCTCGCAAATTCCTGGTGTTCAATTCACACAGGCAGATTTGATGAAACCTGTGGAAGGGAAGCGGGGCTATTGTGATTCTCTTTCCTGTCTACATGCGTTGGAACATTTTGGTTTAGGGAGATATAGAGATTTAATTGATCCGAAAGGCTTTGAGTCTGGACTTGCTAACATGGCTATGTTGATCAAAAACCAAGGGACCTTTTATCTATCCGTTCCCATTGGGGTTGAACGTGTTGAGTTCAATGCTAATCATGTTTTTGATCCTCGTGTTATTGTCAAACTGGCGGCAAAAAATTTATTCCACCTTACAGCGCTTATTTTGATACGTCAAAATGGTAAGGTTGAGATGTCTGCATTAGATGATGTGAAACTTACCGATCTGGCAAGAGAGAAGTATGTTCTGGGAATTTTTATTTTTAAAAAAAAGAGCTCATCGCCAAAACGTGAGGCATAAAAAAATATCAAGGAGATGCAATTGTTTATTGTAAGAAGGTTGATTTCATTATTCAGGCCTCTTGTTGATCGATTTCCTCGTATTGCCAATTTATATCGAACCGTACGGAATCAAATAGCAATCATGGAAGAGCCAATTGTGACGTTATGGGGCTTTAAACTGGCTGGGAATTCAAATATGGCAAAGGGTGTTTTTGAGCCTTTGGAAACAAAAATTGTCAGAAAATTTCTTGATGATGTAGATGTGCTGGTCAATGTCGGTGCGAATATCGGCTATTATTGTTGTCATGCGTTAAGTAAGGGAAAATCTGTTATAGCATTTGAACCAATTCAACAAAATCTTCGATACCTGTACCAAAACATAATAATTAATAAATGGTCTGGTGCTGAAATATATCCAATCGCATTGCATAATGAAATAGGGGTAATTGAGATATATGGCGGTGACACAGGTGCTTCAATCATAAAGGGGTGGGCTGGCATACCTGACAGTTATATGACGCCTGTACCCTCATCAACCATGGACATCGTCCTCGGCACTCGGTTACAAGGGAAAAAAATGCTTGTCATTATCGATGTTGAGGGGGCTGAAAAAGGTGTGCTTGAAGGAGCAACTAAGATGCTTGCCATGAAACCCA
>JAHJLN010000149.1 GCA_018821715.1 Pseudomonadota bacterium
GGTTGTGTATCCGGGATATTCACGCAGGGGATATAGGGTTCCTTGATGATTTCAAAAGATTCAATCCCTAAAAACAGGTGGGTCATGGCGGTGTTGCCGGCACCAGTGACAAGATAAATGTCCTGTTTTAGGTATCCATGCGCTTTACACAAAGCAGCCATATGATTGTTTACCGCATCAATGACCAGATGATTCAGTTCAGAAAGCCCTGAGTTCTTATTGGAATAATGAATTCTTGCCAGTACATCCGGCCCGATGACGGCCTGGGGATTGTCAAATCCTGTTTCACCGATCTCAGCCCCTGTTTCAAGGTCTATCAAGGCCATCACGATTCTGGTGGTGCCGATATCAATGGCTGTGCCCAGAACCGGTCTGCTTGATTCTGGATCCAAAAGATCCACCAGTATCCAGGAATACCGGTCTTTAAACAGGACTGCTTTTGCTAAAAAACCCCATGATCTTAAATTTGAAGGCAGTTTTTTAAGCACATGCAAAGGGACCCTGATGTGATCCGTCTTTAGCTCTTTTTTAAGGCAGTGCTCCAGCCGCTGGGCATCTGCCGTGTTATCGGATAAACTCGGGGTTGAAACCAGAATCGTCCGAACAAATCCGTTTTTTAACATCATTTTCGCAACTTCTCCAGACGTGCCTTTACTTTTGGAAAATAATTGAGTTCTGTATGGGGCAGAAACAAGGCTCCCATATAATGATCCATATAGGACGCGGTTGATGCCAGCTCAAAGTTTGTCATCATGTTGACGACCTTTGCCACGTCCTGGCGAAGCGCATTGGTCAGAGAGTTGATCTTGCAGCCCAGAAGAGACCCGTTGCCGAGATAGGTTACTTTTTCCGGTTCAATTTCAGGCAAAAGGCCTATGGTAATGGCACTTTGCAGATCCACATAACTGCCGAATCCACCGGCCAGGATAATTCGTTCAATATCCTTTATCTTCAGCCCGATTTCCTCAAGCAGGGTCAATGCCGCACTGTACATGGCGCCCTTGGCCCGGATCAAATTATCAAGGTCTGGTTCTGTAATGGTAATATCCCTCTCTATCTGGGTGTCTTCCTTATACACGAGAACATATTCCCAGATGCCGTCTGTCTGACGGATTCTGGGTGTCCCAAGGGTCTGGTTGAACTTGCCCCTGGAATCTATGACACCAATTTCCAAAAGCTTTGCTGCAAGGGTTATCAGGCCGGAACCGCAGATCCCTTTTGCTTTTTTATTTTCCACAGTGATGATCATGGGCTCATAGGTTTCAGGATTTATGGAAAAATCTTCAATCGCCCCTTTGGTGGCCCGCATGCCGAATTTTACGCCCCCGCCCTCAAAAGCAGGGCCTGCAGAAGCTGCTGTACAGACCATCCAGTCCTTGTGCCCAATGGCGATTTCCGCATTGGTTCCGATATCCATGTACAAGGTCAGTTCGCTTTCCCTGTACATGCCCGAAGCCATGATGCCGGCAATCACATCACCGCCGACATAGCTTGAAACCCCGGGATAGATCAGGGCAATGGTATGATCTGCCAGGGCAATACCGATCTCATTTGCCCGGAACGGCGGATACATGATGGACGCCGGCACATAAGGGTCGCGACGGATATAGCTGGGATTTATCTTTAACAGCAGCTGGGCCATGGTGGAGTTTCCGGCAAGGGTAATCGTGGTGACCTCATGTCTGCCGATTTTTCCTTGTTTAAGAATTTTCTCAATTATTTTATTAATGGTTTCAATCACTTTTTGATGAAGGATTTCAAGGCCGCCGTCCTTTTCAGCAAAAATTATCCGTGAAATCACATCCTCGCCATAACTGATCTGGCTGTTGAATTCACCGTGCTGGGAAAGGACCTCACCAGTCTGCAGATCAAGGGCTTGCCCAAAAACAGTGGTGGTTCCAATATCAACGGCAATGGCAAAATTCCTGGTGCTGGTATCAGAGGGCTCAATATTAACGATTTCATTTTTACCGTCTTTTCGAACCGGTCGGACAATGGTGGCCGTGACCTTGAAGTCTCCCTGCCGGATGATATCCGGAATCTTTCTGATAAGATCCAAATTCATGGTGAGGCGATGCTCATTGTGATGGATGCGAAGGTGATTGATAATTCTGGTCACATCTGCCTGGTTATCACCGGTCGTTGCCGGATCCAGTTCAAGATAAATTTTTTCCACCGGTGGAATAAACAGCCCGTCCTGCCTGAGTTCGTTAACATCTGAATACGTGGCTTTTGCCGTGTGGCGGCTGCCGGTCTGCTCGTTCAACCGGCTGGTATCTATCTGGGACTCAATGGGAATTCGTACCACAAGGTCAGAGGCGATGTTGGACACACATGCCAGCCGATACCCTTTTTCCTGATCATCATTGGAAAGCTGTTCTGAAATCCCGCCTTCAACCGTTCCCTGTTCAATCAATACCCTGCATTTGCCACAGACACCCCCGCCGCCGCAGGACGCGTTAATGTGAACGCCGGCCTCCATGGCCGCCCGGATCAGGGTCTCCTTATCATCAACCTTGACACTGATATTATGGGGTAAAAATTTCACTGAATATGTCATTGTTACATCCTTATATAATACGTTTACTGTAAATCAAAGCAACACCAGCAAAGTATAAGCTTTCTCACCCCTGTTTGGCAAGTTAAGAGGATTTTTATATTAAAATTTTACACTGGTAGTTGCGAATTTGCATTGAATTTTTCAATTCTTTATGAAACTATGATGCAAATGTGAATAAAAGGAATTTAATAAATATTACCGATTCATCAAAAGGAAACCAAAATGAAAACAATTGATGAAGCCAAATTAAAAGATATTGTTGGCGAGCGCAACATCAAAACAGATCCTTCCGACCTGTATGTTTACGGATCAGACTCTTCTGTACATCATGCCATGCCTTGGGCGATTGTCAGGCCTCAAACGATTGCTCAGGTCCAGAAAATCATGCAATATGCAAATGAAAATATTATCCCTGTTATTGCCCGGGGTGGCGGTTCGGGAATGTGTGGTCAGACCGTTCCGATCCAGGGCGGAATTATGCTGGATATGAAGGGAATGAACAAGATACTTGAAATCAACCTTAAAGATGTATATTGCCGGGTTGAATCCGGTGTTGTTGACGATGATCTCAACCTTGCCCTGAAACAATACGGGGTCTTTTATCCTGCAACACCTGCATCCAGCAGGATTGCCACCATTGGTGGTGAAATTGCCAATAATGCCAGCGGAGTCAGATCTGTAAAATACGGGGCAACAAGGGATGCCGTCCTTGGCATGAAAGTTGTCCTGGCAAACGGTGATCTTGTCACACTTGGCTCCCATACAAGGGTTGAAGCCTCAGGGTATCAGATTCACAAGCTCATGGTGGGGTCTGAAGGTACCCTGGGAATTGTGGTTGAAGCTACTTTAAGCTTTGTTCCGATCCCGGAATTCAGATGCATGGGGATTGCCAATTTTGATTCCCTCAAAGATGCCGGGGAAGCCATTGGATCTATTATGGCCTCGGGTTCGATTCCGTCCATGCTGGAACTGGTGGACTCCGTTGCGATAAAAGCGGTGAACAAAACCATGAATCTGGGTCTGAAAGAGGTTGCCGCAGCATTGATCTTTGAAGCAGACGGCATGGTAAAAGAAGCGGTTGATTATGAAATCAACAAAATGAAAAAAACCTGTGAGAAACACAATGGCCAGGATATCTATGCCAGTTATGATCCAAAGGAACGGGCAAAAATTTTCCTGGGCCGCAAAAAACTGTTTCCAGCACTCTCAAAATATGACGACAATCTTGCCAGTACATCTCTGGCAGATGACATGGCCGTTCCCTATTCAAAAATGGCGGAAATGGCCGGGAAAATCCATGAAATCGCCGCCAAGAACAATATTGTCATGACAGCTTACGGTCATTGCGGTTCCGGGTGTATGCACACCAAAATTTTAATGGATACAAAAAGAAAAGACCAGTGGGATTCCGCCAAAAAGGCGATCACTGAAGTTTATGACTATGTCCGGTCAGTTGGTGGAACCACCAGTGCAGAGCATGGCATCGGAATTTCCAAGGCTGAATCATTCAAAGTTGAAAAATCAGATTCATTAAATATTCTGGCTGGTATCAAAAAAGCATTTGATCCCAATAATATTCTGAACCCGGGCAAGCTCTCACAGGCCCCGGAAAACTGGGTGACCGCAACCAACCTGAGATATTCTGTGAACAGTTAAATAAAAGAGGTTAATTCCATGGAAAATAAAATAAAAGAATTCAAAAATCTTGAAAAATGGCAGGGCACATTGGCCAATTGTATCCGGTGCGGATACTGTTTTGAACATTGCCCCATGTTCAAGCACTCAGGCTGGGAATCCGATGCACCCAGGGCAAAAATAATTACTGCTTTCGGCCTGCTATCAGGGGAAATTGAACCTTCCGAATCTGCTGCAGATAAAATGTTTTCGTGCTTTTACTGCAAACGATGTGAGGCCGCCTGTTCTTCAGGCGTTGCCCTGACGGAGATTTTTACCGATACCAGAAAAGACCTTGTTGAAATGGGGCTCCACGGTCCCGGGACAACATCCATTACAAAACTCAATTGTGCCCGGTGTCTCATTTGTGTCGGGGCCTGTCCCCATGAAGCAAGAGCTTATGACGGTAAAGGCATTGCCACTGATCCTTCCAAATGTCAGGCCTGCGGCATCTGCCTTGAAGTCTGTCCAGCCGGTGCTGCTAAAATCGAAAATGACTTTGGAACCGGCAGGGATGAACTCATTGAGAGGGCGACGGCCTTCTTGAATACCCATGATGCGGCCAAAGCCATTGTTTTTGCCTGCAACTGGTCCTATTACCCCGAGCTTCAGGCATCGGTGCTGCCGGATTCCGAAACAAAGGACAAGAGTTATGAAATCCTTGTGAACATGTGTGGCGGACGTCTTGAAGCCCATCTGCTGATGGCACCGTTTCTGCATAATGCATGGGGAGTAATGGTTGCCTGCTGCCCTGACGATCAGTGTCAGCACAATGGAAATCTAAGGGCTAAAAAGATCGTTGAAAGCCTTCACAATACCTTTAAAAGTATTGATATTGATCCTGAAAGAATTCAGCTCGTCCAGATCCCGGCGGGTGACAAGACATTATTCCAGGCTGAAATTGATACCTTTGTTGACAAGCTCAATACAATGGGTCCCATACGTTAAAGGAGTATTTCAATGAAAATAGATGTTCCCTATGGGAAAGACGGATCCATGTCGGCAACCATCAGTGATGATGTAAAGGTTAGTTTTCTTGAAGCAAATGATGTTGAGATCGGTGATGAAGATGAAAATATAAAATCTGCCATCCAAAACCCCATCAACAGTAAGGGCTTTAAAGATTTTTTAAGTGATGCAAAAAAGGTGCTGGTGATTGTGAACGACGCCACAAGGCCCACGCCCACTAAAAAGATATTAGAGTTTATCTTTGATGACTTAAAACAGATAAATTTTAATTTCATTATCGCCACCGGCGCCCACAGGGGACCCTCCCTGGAAGAATATATTCAGATCTTTGGTTCCTATTATGAAAAAATCAAGAACAGGATTATTGA
>JAHJLN010000150.1 GCA_018821715.1 Pseudomonadota bacterium
ATTAAACAAAATTTTACAATTTTACACTTGTCTGTGAAGATCAGTGATTGTATACCACATTCAGGTTTTCTTGATGCAAAAAAAACGGATCAGGATAAGGATGGAAGTTGCGGCAGGCTTTTTTTGCTGCAGGGTTAAAAGTTTTATAAAGGAGTCAAGGATGTTGGAAAACAATTTCAAAAGGTTTGACAAAATAATTTCAATAGTTGTTTTGTCCCTGTGTTTAACCCTTATTGCCATCCCGGGAGTTTGTGCAACCCCTAAAAAAGTGGCGGTGATTCCATTCAGCATGAATTCTCCCGAGGATCTGGGATTTTTGCAGAAGGGTCTGTTTGCCATGCTGTCATCCAGGTTGTCGGATCCGGGAAAAGTGGATGTGCTGGACCGTGAAACCATTGACAAGGGAGTGGCAGCGGCTCAGCAAGCAGCTGAAACCAAAGGGGCACTCACGGAATCCAAAGCCAGGATTCTGGGTGCAAAGATGGGGGTTGACTATGTGCTGTTCGGCAGTCTGACCCAGTTTGGGGACAGTGTCAGCCTGGACGCAAGCATGGTGGATGTTGCCGGGGAAAAACAGACCTTAGCCTTTTTTAAGCAGAGCAACTCCATGGGCGATGTCATCCCCATGGTCAATACCTTTGCAGGGGATGTCAATCTAAAGGTGTTTAACCGCAGCATTGCCAATGAATTGTATGCCAGACCCGAGCCGCAGGAGCCGCAGGCGCCCGGAGGTTTGCAGTATATGGGCGGCCAGGCCGGCGGTTATGCCGGCGGGTTTGTAAATCTCCAGCAAACCGGCCAGAAAGGGTTTTTGACTCACTTGAAGTTTGATGGGCAGATCAATGCCCTTGCTGCCGGTGACGTGACCAAAGACGGTGTTGTCCGGATACTTGCGGCAACAGATTATGAAATTATCATCCATAAATTTATGGATAATAAGCTTTTGGTTGAAAAAAAGCTTGAGTTTAACTCCACCCATCGGATTATTGCCCTGGATATTGCCGATATCAATAACAACGGGTTCCCGGAAATATTTGTGACCAGCCTGAATATCCAAAGGGAGGGACTGCAATCCTTTGTACTGGAATATAACGGCACAACGTATACAACGCTGACAGAGGATGAATCCTATTATTTCAGGGTCATTGACGGGCAGGATGGTATTAAAATCCTTTTGGGACAAAAATCTTCCGCTCACCCCTTTGAAGGGGGGATCTATACCATGACGGCTTCAGACAACAGATATACGGCAGGGCAAAAGCTTAGAATGCCTCGAAGTGTATCGGTCCTCTCTCTTGCCAAGGGACCCGTGACGGCAAAAGATGCATCAGAATATGTATTGATCAATGAGCATGGACGCTTGACCGTTGTCAGCGATACCGGAAATATTGACTGGGAAGGCACTAAAAAATTTGGCGCTACCTCCCATTATTTTCTGCTGCCAAAGGCAGACTCAGACGCCTCTTACCAGGAACGGGTCTATTTTAATTCACGGCTTCTTTTTTATGATGTGGGAGAGGATGGAAAACCTAAAGTTTTTGCCGTGCATAATGAGGAGTTGGGCGATGGTGTTTTGGGGCGATACAAACGGTTTATAAAAGGAAGCATAGAAATCCTTTCCTGGAATGGAATTGCCCTTGCCCCGATGTTCAAAACCCAGACGGTTCCGGGGTGGATCAGTGATTATGTTATCGCGGATTTTGATGGTGACAACATTGATGAACTCATTGTTTCAGTAGTGGGAAAAAATAAAAATGCCCTTCTTTTAAGCGGAAAGCAGACCAGTATTATTTCTTATAAGTTAAAATAATTATAAAAACTAGCAAAAAAAATGTTGACAAACAAATGGATTGTGCATAATAAGGTATTGTTCGGAAAAGCAGGTGTTTAAAAGGAGCACCGGCTTTTTTCGATCATTCAGGCGGCAATAACTTTAATAAGATCGAATTAAAGGAAAAAAAGATGAAAAAATTAATGATTATGATTGCAGCCCTTTCCCTGGTTGCAAGCTTTGCAATGACCGCTGCTGCTGCAGAATGGAACTTTTACGGTAATGCACGTGTTGACATGTTTGTTACTGATGTTGACAACCCGGGCGCAACAACTGATGACAAAGACTTTGCTCAAAGCTTCATGGGCACATCCCGTATCGGTGCTAACATCAAAGTCAGTGATGAACTGACTGCACGCTTTGAAGTTGGCGGATCCAATAACAGAAGGTTGCTTTACGGTACCTGGAACTTTGGTTCCGGCACACTTGCTGTTGGTCAGATGTGGACACCGTTGAACTGGTACATGAGCAGCCAGGTTTATGGCGGAGATAATGGTCTTGCAGGTTGGGGTGCAATTAATGCCCTTCGTTCTGGTGCTGTTCAATTGGGATTCGGCGGTTTTAAGATTGCCCTTGTTGCTCCGACTCAGGATGCAGCCAATGGTACAGCTGCTTATGATGTAAATATGCCGACCATAGAAGCTGATTTTGTTTACAATTTTGACAATGGTTTTGTTAAAGTTGCCGGTGGTTACAATGCTTATGAAGTAACCGCAGCTACTTATACTGCAGATATTGAAGCCTATGCCCTCGGCTTGAACGGTGGAATCAATTTTGGTGCCTTTGGTCTTAAAGCAGGCGTATGGGTAGGACAGAATGTTGGTGTTTACAATAGTAATGCTTCTCTCTTGATGATCAATACCGACAAAGGTTCTACTAATGACGGCGAGCCGACTATTAATCTTACAACCGGTCAGGTAACAGATAATGATGCTTATGGTTTCGTTATTGTTGGTACTTTCACAGTGAACGATACGCTTGCTTTTGAAGCGGGTTACGGTTATGCAGAAACTGAACTTGATGCTGCCGGATCTTTTGCAGATGATGTAGCTTCTTACTATTTACAAGCAACGATTACTTTCGCACCTGGCGTATTCATTGTTCCTGAAATCGGCGTAATTGATTATGGAAAAGATGCTGCCAATGCTGATGAAGAAGAAGATCTTTACTATGGCCTTAAATGGCAGATTAATTTCTAATTATAGTTAATTAGAAATTAAAATTTTTTAGACCGCCTGAATTTAAAAAGCCTGGCGATGGATGCTCCATCACCAGGCTTTTTTTCTATGTGCTTAAAATGTCATCTGTCTTGACCCGGGATTTATTTCTTACTTGATGCAACCGACAGGAAAAAATAAAAATGGACAGATTCTATAAAGAACGGTTTGAAGCCCAGAAAAACCTGATCCATGCCATCGCCCCTTTAATGGAAGTCAATGAGATCCTTGAAAAGGTCAGGGAAGAACTTCGAACCCTTATTCCCCATGCCATGGAGGTGTGCATCCTCCTTTTGGACCCGGATGCGGATAAATACACAAGTCCTTTGCAATGTGCCTTGTATAAACGACCGGTGAATTGCCAGTCCTGTAAGCGGGACCGGCCGGCAGTGCAACGGGCGGTTAAAAAGAAGAAAGCCGTGGTGGTGTCCCAAAGCGAACCCATACAACGGTCCGACAGTTGTCTTGTGGCAGTGGGATCGGAATATGCCCTGCCCGTATTTGTTGAAGACCGGGTCCTGGCTGCCATCAGCGTCGTGATTCAACCCTTGACGCGATATACCCGGCGGGACTTTTTTTTGATAAGAGATTTTGCAGATATCCTGGGAAACATTATATTCAGTGCCAAGCGTCAATGGGCGATCACCCAGGAAAAAATTCTCATCAGTCGAAAACTTACCAGTCTGACCCCCTTTGTTCCCGGGTCGGTTCGGCATATGGTGGACAGGCACCCGGATCTTTTAACCCGGGAAAAAGAAAGAAAAGATGTCACAATCCTGTTTCTGGATCTGGAGGGGTATACCCGCCTAAACGAAAGCCGGCCGGACGTAGAAGTCAATG
>JAHJLN010000151.1 GCA_018821715.1 Pseudomonadota bacterium
AAATCGGGAATACTTTCAAGTACGGTTTTAAATTTTAAGAAATTCCCCTTGGCAGTATCCAGAAACGTCCGTCTTTCATTTATCAACGTTTTGAACTCATTATAGCAATGATCTATTTTCAAGCGGTGTTGTTGTTGAAGAAGTGTTTCCATTTTATTATTTTATCGCAATCATTGAGACAAAGTTAAACCATTTAAGCCAGATATCAATCGTTGTAAATCCTGCGGCATCCATCCTGTTTTGATGGGTTTCAATGGTATCCGGGATGAGAACCTTTTCAAGTGCATCTCTTTTTTGACTGATTTCAAGCTCTGAATAACCATTTTCAAGTTTAAATGTTTTATATATTTGGGTTTGAAGATCCTCCAGATGCTTTGATGAATGAATCGTTTTTTCCGTTAACAAAAGGATGCCGCCCGGATTCAACCCCTGATAAATATTTTTTACAAGGTCATCGCGTTTTTTCATGTCAATAAACTGGAGGGTCAGATTGATCAACACCACCGACGCATTCTTGATTTGAATGTTTTCCAGAAAACCGCAGACAAGATCAATCCTGCCCGCAGTTTCTTTTTTTTCAAGTCGTTTCAAATATTTTTCAATCATGGGTTTGGAACTGTCCACCGCCACCATGGTGAATGTCCTTTGGCTTAATTGATCCAGGATTAACATCCCAAGATTTCCATGGGAACAGCCCAGATCGTAAATGCGGCTGCCGTGTTGAAAATATTGGGCACAAAGTTGTGCCTGCCGCTGAATACTTTCAGCATATAACGGCACGGATCGCGTCAGCATATCATCAAATACATTGGCTACCTCACTATTGAATTCAAAGGGGGTTACCTTGATTTTTTTCCCTGCAAAGACCCTGTCTTTCTCCATTTTTTCTACCTGTAAAATATTTTTTTTTAAACTTTTATATTATTCTGTTAAGAAGTGCAAGAATGCCTTTTATCCATTTCATTATCCCTTGACTCGGGTTGTTTCATAATGCTATTTAACAATGACGTTAAGTCTTCAATTGATCCGATAATAGCGCCTAAAAATCGAGAAGGAGAAACCTATGGAAATTGTTGGAATCGATGTTGGATTTGGTTTTACAAAAGCATATAATGGAAAAAATTCCGTGATATTCAAATCGCTCATCGGGGATGCCACTGATATTCAGTTCCGGTCTTTAATGGGTGAAGATTCTTCAACCTCAAATTTGCACATTACCCTGGAAGACAAATCCTATTTTCTCGGCAGTTATGCGGAACTCCAATCAAATATTCGTGAATTCACCCTTGACCAGGAAAAGCTTCTTGAAGATTTTGTCAAAATTCTGGCCGTTGCCGCCGCCGGCATCTGCACGGATACGTCAGCGCCCATTAATGTTGTTTCAGGCCTGCCCGTGGGCTATTTAAAAAGAGACAGTAAAAAATTAAAGGAAATGATCAGGGGAACCCATGAAATAACATTTCACAATAATGATGGAAAAGATGTGACAAAAAAAATTCATATCGATAAAATCCATGTTATTCCGCAACCCATAGGATCAATTTTTAATCTTATTTTTGACGACCAGGGAAAAATAAAAGACCGGGCGCTTGCCACTCAAAAGCTGGGCGTTGTTGATGTTGGATTTAAAACAACTGATTTTAGTATTTTTGATCATCTTCAATATATTGAAAGAGGGTCTTCCACAATGGATACGGGTATTTCAAAATGTTTTTCCGTGATTGCCAACAAATTAAGGCAGGAAAGCAATATTAATATTGAACTTTTTAGAATGTTTAAATTCATTGAATCCGGGATGATCAAAATCAAGGGCAAAGAATACAATATTTCAAACTTGAAAAAACGGGTCTACAGCCATGCCGCATCAGCCATTGCCTCGGATCTCAACCGGTTGTGGGAAAATGACTGGGATATTGATTCCATTATTCTTTCAGGCGGCGGCAGTGCCGAGCTGTCAGAATATTTGAGCCCCAACATTGATGGGAATGTCATCCCCATACCAAAAAATATTGATGCACGGTTTAATAATGTCCAGGGATATTGCAAGTTCGGCAGATACAAATGGGGGTATTCCAAATTCATTTCCGACAGCCCGGAGGAACCAAAAGACAAGGAAACACCTGGGGAAGAACCAAATGAGGCAAGCAACACCCCTGATGACGGTGAATCAAAAACCGACAAACAGGCCAAAGGACTTTCCTGGCTGAGAAGACAAAGCTAAAGGGTTACAGGGTGCCATGAACCAAGATGACTTAACCCAAATTTTATCTCTTGTAGCCACGGGTTCCTTATCGGTTAAGGATGCTAAAACAAAGCTGAAACACCTGTCTTTTGAAAATATTGATTTTGCACATATTGACCATCACAGATCTTTGAGAAAGGGTTTCCCTGAAGTAATTTTCGGACAGGGGAAGACCAGCGATCAAATCATCGGAATTATGGAAAAAATGATCGTCAATGAGACTATCATTCTTATCACCCGCCTTAAAAAGGCAAAAGCAAAAAAAATAGTGTCTGTCTTTCCAGAGGCCCAATATTTTGAAGATGCAAAACTCATGTGGCTCAAAAAGAATGAGCCGAAAATTACAGGGTTTGGGGAAATTCTTGTCATTTCTGCCGGCACCTCTGATATCCCTGTTGCAAAAGAGGCTTTATTAACCGCAAAGGCCATGGGAAATGCAGTCGAGTCTATTTTTGATGTCGGGGTTGCGGGGATTCATCGTCTTTTTGCTCACCAGGAACAAATCATGACGGCTTCAGTCATCATTGTTGTAGCAGGAATGGAAGGTGCCCTTCCCAGTGTTGTGGCAGGAATGGTCAAAGCCCCTGTTATTGCCGTTCCCACAAGCATTGGCTATGGGACAAGTTTCGGGGGTATGACCGCCCTTTTGGGAATGCTCAATTCCTGCAGCTCAAATATTGCGGTGGTGAATATTGATAATGGCTTTGGGGCAGGGTTTATGGCCTCATCCATCAATCATGTATCAATGGTTTGAACCGCTGATTAGATTTCTCTTCTCAAAGCGATGGCTTCTTCATTTTTAGGCTCTATTCTCAGGATCTGGTTCAGATATTCATCTGCCTGAAGAACCTTTCGGTTCATGAAGTATATTTTTGCAATTTGGAATTTTGCTTCAATATGGCTCCTGACATGGCGGTCAACCTCTATAAAACACTGGAGCGCTTTTTCCCAGTCCCCGGCTTCCCGGTGTACCAGACCAGCCTTATAAATCATATCATAATTTGAAGGATTTTCCTTGATACTCTGTTCAAGCAATATTTGAGGAAATTCATATTCATTGTTGGCAAGACAGATTTCAATCACTTTTTCCCGTGCAGCATTGTGTTTTTTTGAACGGGTGATTACTTTTGAAAGAATATCCAGCGACAACCGCCTGGAACCTCTTATTAACAGTTTTTCACCCAGCTCCAACGCTTTTTCATGGTACCGCGTACTCAATGACAAAATCTCAAGATAGTATTTACCGGCCTTTTCAAGCTCATTCTTATCCATATAATAATCAGCAAGGTGTGAACGTGTAATGGTGTCCTGTTTGTTTACCGAAGCCGCTTTTAACAGACATTTTTCCGCAATACCCTCTTTTTGAATTTTGAAATGCAGCAATCCTAGCTGGCGCAGGAGTCGTGAGGCAGACGGTTTATGAACCAAAGCAATTCGAATCTGTTCAATGGCGGTTTCATAATCTCCTGTTTCCTCCATTTCTCTTGCCTTGAGTCTGTGCCGGGTTGCAGGGTCCGGGTCATTGGCCCTTTTCACAACTGCTTTGATAGTATTATCCAGCGCTGAAAGGGTTAACGGTTTTAAAAGATATCCTTCTATTTCAGTTTCAGCCACTTCGGAAACAATATCCCGTTCTGCTTCAGCTGTCACCATAATCACCGGCATATCTCTGAGCACTTTGTCATTTCGAATTGTCTCAAGCATCTCAATCCCGTTCATCACCGGCATGTTCCAGTCAAGGATAGCGATATCACATTTTACATTGCCCAGAATTTCAAGGCCTTCTTTTCCATTTTCGGCAAACCTTAAATTCGTTCCAATATTTAAATTCTTCAGCATTTTTCGAATGGTCAGCCGCATGCTTTTCATATCATCAACAATAAGAATTGACATGTTTTCAATATCGATCATTGTTTTGCTTCCCTGATAAATTTTTGATATTCAGTTTGAATCATCTCAAACCTTGAGGCAAACAAAGCAGAATCCTGCTCCCTGGCATCTGTTTCCATCTCCAGGGCAGCAGTTCTTAATACATCAGCGTTGACATTTGCCGCCGATCCCTTTAATGCATGAGAAGCTAATCTTACAGCTTCAGTATCATTTTCATCAATTGCATGCTGTATCTTGTTTATCAACTCAGGTGCTTCCTGGAAAAAAGAGTCTAATACAACTTCAATAATTTCTTTATCATTGCCAAATCTTTCAAATAATTTATCTTTATTAAAACACATGTCTATTTGGGTCGTTATGGGGGGTATGACATCCTCTTGTTCAGGTTTATTGTTCACTGTTTGGGATGCTTTTTTTTCTGAGTTTTGAAAACTATCTGCCAGATTTGAACTGATCTTTTGGGACAGGATCTCCGGTTCAACCGGCTTTGAAATAAAATCGTCCATTCCAACATCAAAACATTTTTTCCGATCTTTTTCAAATGCATTCCCGGTCATGGCAATAATCGGGACATGATTTAATTTTAATATCTGTTCATTCTCCCTTATCTGACGCGTTGCTTCATATCCATCCATCACAGGCATCTGACAATCCATCAAAATTATGCTGTATTGATTTTCCTTGTGTTTTTGGACTGCCTCAAGACCGTTTATTGCCTCGTCTGTTTTATATCCCAGCTTGCCAATCAAAGCTTTTGCCGTTAACCGATTGGTTTCAATGTCATCAACGATCAGGATCTGATTTAGGTTTTTTTTACTCTCAATAATGCTGTACCGGGTGATAATCGGCAGGCGATTATCCGGCCTTGACAATACGGCTTTGATGCTATCTAAAAGAAGTGTCTTTTCTACGGGTTTGCTTAAAAATGCAGAAAATCCTATTTCCTCGAATCGCTTTGCATCCCCTTTTTTCCCGACAGAGCTCAGCAGCATCAATTTGGTGTTCTTAAACAGCGCCTCCTGCTTGATTTTTTTCCCCAGGGTTTGGGCAGGATTGTCTGTTTCTTTTGCTTCCATGATCACCAGTTGAAACAAATTATTCTCATCATGGGCCCATCTGAGCATTTCAATAGCTTCCGTGTCATCAAATGCCTGATCATAATTTATTTCCAATGCCATAAGATTGTTCTCAAAATTTCTGCCTAAAGCAGATCCGTCACTAAAAACAAGAACCCTGCAATCGTCAAGATTCCGGGTAGAAAAATCTAAGGGTTTTTCTTTTTCAGTTTGTTTTTTTAACGGAAGGTTAAACCAGAAGGTTGATCCGATCATATCAATACTTTCCGCCCCTATTTCTCCCTGCATTTTTTCAACCAGCAGCTTGGATATCGCCAAACCCAATCCTGTTCCGCCATACTTTTTGGTAATGGATAAATCTGCCTGGGTAAAGGATGAAAAAAGCGTCTCTATCTTATCTTCTTTAATGCCGATGCCGGTATCTTCCACGCTGAAATGCAGGTCAGCTTCTTTTTTATCATCTGATTTCAATGTCACACTTAATCCTACCTCGCCTGAATCTGTGAACTTAACGGCATTGCCCGTAAGATTGTTAATAATTTGGCGGATTCGGCCGATATCGCCTTGCAAAAGGCAGGGAACCAACGGGTCAATGGAATAGGAAAAATCAATCCCTTTTTGCCTGGCCAAAAGTTCAGGCAAAGACACAATGTCTTTTATCGCAATTTCAAGATCAAAGTCTCTAATATCCAATTCCAGCTTGCCTGCTTCTATTTTTGACAGATCAAGGATATCATTGACAATTGCCAATAGCGCCCTGGCACTGTTATACACTATATGGGAATATTTTTTTTGTTCTTCATCCAGATCAGAATCAAGCAAAACATGCATCATCCCAATAATGCCGTTCATAGGATTCCTGATCTCATGACTCATGTTTGCTAAAAATTCATCTTTGATTTTCATTGCCTGATTGGCATTGACAGTGATTTGTCTGCAGTCGGCCCTGGATTGATCCAGCCGTCGTCTTGTCTTCTCATGATTGCCGGTAAAATAAAACATGGCCATGCAAAAGCAAATAAACATGGCAAAAAGATTGAAAAACCTGAAATAACTGATATTTGTCAATTTGTCGGATAAAACAAATCCAACAGCATATCTTTGCCCGAAATAAAAGATAAAAAGAATCGCAATCGCCAGGCCCAGGTAAATCATTTGATTTTTAATATTGGAAAAAACCGAGGTGAACACAGGGATAAAAAACAGCATAAATATCCCTATACTGTAAAATCCCCCTGTTTTATAGCAAAGAGCTGCAACATAAAAAATAAGAGCAGCGTTCAATACATGGCCTGACAGGCTGTCATCAACTCTTTTTTGTAAGTAACCTGCATTGAAAAGGAGAATAAAAACTGTACAGCAACTAAGTACGAGCAGGAAAACAGCACCCATTTTAAAAAACAAAACAGCCTGGATGAAGATTAATCCTGAAAAGAGAAAAGAAAACGCTTTGAGATTATTTGAATCCTGCATTGTTGTTTTTTTTGCTGTTAACATTAATAAAAATTGAACAAACTAAAGATATTGCTAAAAACTACAACTCAATTGGTGCTGATTGATAAGTTAAATTATATAGAAACCTTGTGCTGATTGT
>JAHJLN010000152.1 GCA_018821715.1 Pseudomonadota bacterium
AAATCAGATGCCACGGAAAATTTTTCTGTTAAAATCAGATCGGTCATGAGAAGCTTTTATCTTAATTTCAGAATTTATGCCAAAGTTATATATAATCTTTTATGGATGTTACGGATGATTTATAATAGCATGAGCAAGGTGGCTATTCCTTCTTATAAAAGCAAACCTTTTATATTTTTTTTAGTATTTTTGCAGCAACCCAAAAATCTGATTTCTGTTCATTTTGGACAAGTTTATAAAAATCACATTTCATGCAATTTCGAATTTTGGTCGCAAAAGCGCCTTGAACTATTGCACCGCAGAGAGTGCCACTAAGAGCCCAGCATGCTCGGCCGCCATTTTTTCCCCCATTTATTCCATCTGCTTTTGTTGTTGTTGACGCCGGACACAATCCAAGTTCTAAAACATTTGCTCCTCCAGGCTGCCTTTCACAGTGAATGAACTCCCAGCAATTTAATTTTGCCATATTAAAAAACCTCTTTTAAATAATGAAGATTATTTTAACCTTTACCCCCTTTATCCATATCATCATCTATCACTTCCCGCTTGAAAGCGATTTAACGCCTAATGTTTCGATCAACCGGTTAATATTAGTGGTTTTCAGATTCATCCCCCCTTCTGAAACCGGCAGTAATATAATCCGCTTGCCCTGGAGCGCCTCTGCAATTCTCAACTTTACAATCGTCTCACCGCCTGCCCCTGCCAGGGCATTGTTCATTTCCCTTATCCCGGTGGCTTCTGCAATGCCTTCGGCCTGAATCGCCTGTGCCAGAAGCTGTTGCTGCTCCCTATAAACATCCGCTTCGATTTTATCTTTAAGATACTGACCATTGGCATTGGCAACCATCTTATTGACCTCGCCCTTGGCTTCCTCAAGTTTTCGCTTGTATTCTTCCAGGGCTGCATGTTGAGCAGATCTGTTTTTTTCCACCTGCTGATCCGCCACTTTTTTGTCCTCAATGGCCTTTGTGTATTCAGCGTTAAACCGATAGTCATTGGTCAGCACTTTTTCCACAATCACGCCCATGGGTCCCAGAATTTGCTGGAGCGCCGCCTTGGCTTTCAGGGACTGGGCTTCACGGGCCTCTGCCACATAAAACGCCTCGGTCTTAAGCTCTCCGAAAATGTCCCGCGGCTTGCTCCGGGCAACGGTTCGAACGATTTTGTCCCGCAAGGTTGCATCATCCCGGGCCACATACTGGAGAATATAGGGCGCCTTATTTGCGTCAATACGATAGGCAATGATGATATCAAGACTGATGTCATTGCCGTCAGTGGTTTTAAACAACAGGTCGTCTTTTGTTTTCCGGTCACCTCTTAATTTTGAAAAGGTCATCTCAAGATTCTGCAGTTTGGTGTCAAATACATGCCAGTCGTTGATATAGGGCAGAAAAAAATAGGTGGCGCCCGGCGTATAAATGCGGTCTTCAACACCTTTTTGACCAGAAAAGGCAAATTTGCGAGTCCTGACACCGACTTCGGTTTCTCCGGTGGTATGGGGGACACAGCCACTCCCGACAAGCATGGCCATTATGGCTATCATAAAAAGAATAACAGACTTCATTTTTCACCTCCTTTGCGGACATCGAATAATCGCAGGGCATTGTTCAGGTCTAACGGGTTGACCCCGTTGGGCCCGTCACTGGGCAGGACGATCACATCCAGGCTCTTGTAAACATCAGCCATTTTTAAAGCCACCATACGTTCAGAGCCAATCCCTTTGAGGGCCTCATTTCTGAGGCGCACCCGTTCAGCTTCCGCAAGCTTTACCAGCAGGTCTGCTTCAGCTTTTATCTTTCGGACATAAAGATCTTTTTCAGCAATCTTGCGGGTGACATAGGCCTTGCCCTTTTCGATTTCAACAGCAGCAATGACCATTCCTTCCTGAACGATTTTTTTCAATTCGGCTTCTTCCTTGGCTGCCCTTGCTGCGGCCTGGTTGGTAAATACCATCTGGTCCTGCAGCTTTTTTTCCTCAATATTTTTCTGGATTTCCGGGCTGTATTTAAAGTAACGAACCAGCACCTGGTCAACCTGGATTCCCTTTAAATTCAACTCGCTGTTGAGTCTTTGCTTGGCTTCTTCTGCCTTTTGAACCCGCATCGGGCTGTTATAAAATTCTTCAGTGGTCAGCTTTCCCAGGGTCTCTTTCAGTGCAGGCTCGGCCTTGGGGATGATGCCGTTGTCCTCAAAGAGCGTTCCCGGCCCGATGGTTGTAAAAACCAGGTAGGGATCTTTAATGTGATACAGCATGGAAACATCCACATCCACGAAAAATCCATCCGAGGTCTGAATATGGGCTGCGCGGTCTTTCCTTGCTGCTGCTGAAGCTGTATCGGGAAAATTGGTCAGTTCCAGCACCTGGATGCCTTTGGGAATCCGGTATATCTGCTGAAAGCCAAAAGGCATTACAAAGGCCAGACCTGCATGGTAAATTTCTTTTTGAACCCCGCGGGTCATGCCGATTCGGTTTACCTTGATGCCGTACTCATCGGGTTGAACATAAACGAAAAACAGGTTATAGGCAATCCCCAGAACTACCAGTAACACGATCAGAAGATTTAATCCCCCTGACAGCTTGAGGTGAAAAGAGGGAATCCGAAACCGTTCCTTCAGTTTGTTCATGAAAGCCGGTATGTTATCCATCTGATTGTCGGTCATGGTTGTCTTCTCCTTTTCCCTTTATAGATGGCCTGATGAAACTATCTTCTAAATTTAATACACCCTTTTTAAAAATCGAATAAATCAGGCTTTTATTGATCTACATCAATGTACTTTATTCCAAACTTAAGATAGAACCAACAAGGTCCATTTAAACTTTTAACTGTATCCTTTAGGAATAACAATTGGAAACAACATGAATATTGACATAAAAGAGCTTAAAGATTCAAATGAATTTTTAAATATATTGCTGGAACATATCGATGCCGCTGTTTTTATTGCTGATGAGAATCTTAAGGTTCATCAATTCAATAACAGTTTTCTTACCCTGTTCAACCGCGAAAATTCAAATATTGTTGATATCACTTTTGGCCCGGCTTCCGGCTGTATCAATGCTGTCAAAGAGAACAAGCCGTGTGGTGAAACCTCTGCCTGCAAGGACTGCATCTTAAAGCGATCTCTTTTAGACACCCTGTTAAACCAGAAGCCCAATGAAAAAAAATCCCTTGAACGTATTTTTTATATTAAAGGACTTTGTGTAAAAAAGTACCTTGAATTTACTTCCCGGCCGATAACATTTCGAAATCATAAAATGATTTTAGTTTTTGTCTATGATGTTACCAAGATTGAGTCGTCAAAAATTGAATTGGAAAAAAAGCAGAAACAAATTGATATAGATCTCGAAAAAGCCGGTCAAATTCAAAAACATCTGCTCCCGAAAAATCTTCCGAATATTGTGTCAATCACTGCAGACTGGTTTTTTGAACCCTGCCTAACAGTGGGAGGGGATATTTTTAATATCTATAAGGAAAATGAAACCTATATCAGCGCTTATATATTAGATGTTTCCGGTCATGGTGTGTCCGCAGCTTTGATTGCCGTAACCGTAAAACAGTTTTTAGATCAGCTGCACGCCCAGGGACTATCAAAAGGGAACCCATTTACGCCCGAAAAAATATTAAATGCGCTTGAAAATGAATTTCCTTTTGAGCGATTTGACTGCTATTTTACTATTATTTATATTTTACTCAATATAAAAACCGGAAAAATGGCATACGGGTGTGCAGGTCATGTCCCGGCTCTTGTTGTCGGCAAATCAGGAAAGTTTGAAGTCCTTGACCAGCATGGCACCATCATTGGCCTTGGGCAGGATTCTCCACTTCCCCAGGGAATAACAAGGTTGAGCCCTGGAGATAAAATAGTCCTTTATACAGATGGGTTGATAGATTATTTCGGTAAAAAAGGCGGCTTGCCAAACAAAGAAAATTTTTACTCAACATTAAGGCTCTTGGCAGACAAACCGGCCAATCAGATTGTTGAAGGCATCATGGCAGAACAAAGAAAAATACGGGACACCCCCCAGGCAGATGATGATATCAGTCTTCTGGTAATCGAATATAAGGGTTAAAGTTTAAATATGGAAAGATTCTTGGCGTCAGGAAGAGAGGTAAAAATTTTGAGTTCATTTTTTTCAACCAGGGTTTGAAGATCCATATCTATCCTTTCTAAAAGATTCTTCCGGCCGGTAGATTCATTGCTTAAAATACCCACCCATGCGTTTCGGCCCGAGGCTTTTGAGATATACAGACATTTATCTGCAATGGCTATAACCTGTTCGTAATCCAAGGCCCGGGTATCTGATGTTAAAAAAGGATAGCAGGCAAACCCTATGGAACATGTCCGCTGAATGGTCTGGCCGTTTCCTATTTTAAATACACAGGTTTCTATTTTTTTTCTTATCCGTTCTGCCAGAAGCAGTGCCTGGGTTTGGTCGGAATTCAGACTGACAATCAAAAACTCCTCACCTCCCCAGCGAATGATAATATCCGAGTCCCGGCAATTTTTTTTCAGCAGCTTTCCCACCTGTTCAAGAACCCGGTCGCCGCTGTCATGTCCAAAGGTATCATTGACCCATTTAAAATGATCAATATCCAGCATAAAAAAAGCCAGATCCGCGTTCCGTGGTCTTTTTGATCGACGCCCGGTTAGCCAGTCATCATACTTTCTCAGCGTTTTGCCTGTTTCCTGGTTAATGAAAGTGGATAGAAATCGTCGATTTCGAAGCTTGGTTAAGGTATCTGTCAGGCTCATTTCTTCCATCTTTTTATGGGCAGATTCCAGTTTTTTATTGGTCTGCTGAGTCAGTTTAAGTGCTTTTTCCGTTTTTTCTTTCTCAGCTTGCAGAAGCTCAAGTATTTTGGCTTTGCTGACGGCTGAAATAGCATGCTCACGAAAACGGAGCAATTTGGGGATGTCTGATGGATCAAAGACATGGGAATCTTTCATATTGTCCAAGATTAAAAGGTCTTCTAATTTTTTATCAAAGGACAGCGCCATGGCCAGCATGGACTTTGGATTTGGAACAGAGGTCTTTCCCTTTGACATTGAGTTAAAATCAACGCTTTGAATCACAAATATCCCGTCATCCAGTTTTTGAGCATTATCCGTGGTAAGCGCCACTACCTGTTCATAACTCAGTCTTATTTTTCCCATCAAGGCTGCGTCATATCCTTCAACAGCTGCAAATAAAAATTGTTTGGTTGCGGAATCATATTGCAAAAAAGCACCTTTATCCCCCTGGGGAAAGAGATATAAGGCTTGGCGAAGAAGGGTTTTTAACACACTTTCAAGGCTGATTTCCCGATTGATGATTTTAACTATTTTATCCTGGATCTCCAGTTCCAGGTTTCGTTTTTTCAATTCCCTGGTCTGTTTGTCCAATTCTTCCATTGATGTAAAAAGATGGTCTGTAATCTCATTAATGGCATATTCCAGGTTTTCCCGCATCTGTGTTTCCATCAAAAGCTGATCTTTGAGTAACGCCAGTTTTATTTCCAAAGCTTCACGGGAAGCATCATCAGTTCGCATGGGTCACAAGGCTCCTGATTCTATTTTTTATTTCATGGGCAGCTTTTATGACACTTGGTTTTATTGGTGGAGAAATCGTATCGGTCAGATGAACGGGGTCTGAAACAACAATACCCAGCAGCAGAATATCCGGCAGGACAGCCTCCGGATTCAGCTGATGCCACAAGGTCATGAGTTGGGAAGGGTTTATTTCATGGCTTGATATTCTTGCCGGCGCGGTTTCCAAAATTTCGGCAAGGGTAAACCATTGAATATGACCGGGTGTTTCATCCATTAATACGCTGTCCACGAAAATGAGGGTGCTGCAGCCATGAAACAGGGGAAGCAGATTAATGCCAAGGATTCCCCCTTCAATAATCTCCACCCGGTCTGAAAAAAATTCTTTTTCCAGATGTTTGAACACTTCAAGGCCGACGGCATCATCCCCCCTGAAAGGGTTGCCGCAGCAGATGACACGGACCTTATTATTGCCATCGTTCATTTAAGTCTAACCACATGGCAGGAGCAGACAATGCAGGGGTCATAGGAGCGGATAATATGAAGAAGCTCCAACGGATCATTTTCATCCTGAATATTTGTGCCGATAGTCGCCATTTCCATGGGACCGGGCAGGTGGTTGTGGTCCATGGGAGAGCCATTGATTGCCGTAGGCGTAATCACCTGATAGTTTGAAATCACGCCTTTTTCCACCTGAATCCAGTGTCCCAGAATTCCTCGAGCAGCAGATCCCAAGCCCACGCCTTCACCAGATATTACATCTTTCCAATGGTTGATGTTGGGTTCATTGATCTGTATGGAAAGAATCCATTTTTCCAGTTCTGCCACTGTTCTTACGGCTTCTTGAAACCGGGCAAAGACCCGCAGCCAGACACTGGCGCCTTTTTGTTTGAACAGCTTATAAACAAGGGGATCCTGATCAAGAATCATCCTGGCCAGAGGACCCACTTCCACGACCTGATCCTGATATCTAGGTGCCTTAACCCAACTGTATTTTTCTTTATTTTCAACATAGCAAGGTTGAGTTTTCCCCTGAAAAGGATGATAGCTTGATGCCGCATCGTCTTCAAAAAATGAATATTTTACAGATTCGGTAATGTGCTGGTGATAAAAATTTTTAAACCCGCCGTCATAAAACCCGGGCGTGAATAAAAAAGACCCGTCCGTGAGATCATAGGCACCGGCAGATATATATTTTTCAGGTCCTTTTCCCAGTTTATCCAAACCAAACTCCATGCCGGCCGTAAGGAAAAGAGAAAGATCCGACTTATTTTTCTGATTTTCCAGGTATGTTTCCAATTTTTCAAGGGTGTCTATTTTCAACCATTGTTTAATGGTGCAGCCTAAAAATAATTTTTCAATGCCCTCTTTAAAGGCAAGATAGTGGCTGTATCCATAGTTCAATCTTAACCGGTCATTTAAAATCTCAGATGTTCCTCCGGGCTGCATGGCAAGGTTATGGGGCCACCTGCCGCCGAAAATACCCATCAGGTTCATGAAATCGTTACGAAGATGGATGAATCGCTTATAGGAGTCGCCATTTATTTTAAACCGGCGCGCCACTTTGTTGTAGGTCGATTTTTTTTCATATCGGGGATGGGCAAGATCAGGGGCGAACAATAAATAAAAGTGGGTAAAATGATTTTGAATATTCTCAACGCCCAACACCACGTTTTTGATGTGATAGCCATTGGCAGGCATCTGAATCTGAAACAGATCTCTTAAAGCATTGGAACAAACATAAGACTGGGCCGCACTGCACATGCCGCAGATTCTAGGGGTGATCCCAAGAGCATCAATGGGATTTTTACCGACAAGAAACCGCTCAAATCCCCGGAACATGGAACCTGAAGACTGGGCATGGCTTATCACCCCCTGGTCATCGCATCGGGCCTGGAATCTGAGATCTCCCTCTACCCTGGTAACCGGATCGATCTCTATGGTTTTAGACTTATTCATGCCTTTTTCCTTTTTTAATTTTCAATCGGTCCGGACAGGCCCGGTCGGCAAGTATTTTATTTTGAAAATAGGCACTTTTTTTCACCCCTTCCGGCAGGTTCACCGGAATACCGGCAAGTTTTGCTGTTTGAAACATGGGAAAGCTTTCTTCAGGAAATCCGGGAGAAACGCATCCGATACAGGGGAACCCGGCCCAGGTACAGGACCCCCAGCCATCAAACCACCGGTGGATATTGGCATTGCATTTTACAAGGGGGCCATGGCACCCTAAATTTTCGAACATGCATCCTGGTTCTCCAACATGGGTGGCCTCCTGCCGGTATTCAAAATATTCATTCCTGGGACAGCCGTGATGGAGATAATCTTTAAAAATATACCCCGGTCGATTATACTCATCAAGATCCGTAAGCATAAGTTTTCCAGTGGAGATATCCATGAGTATTGTCATCACGTTCATCCAGTGGGCCGGGCATCCCGGGATGTTGATCACTGGAAAGCCTGATCTGCTTTTAAACGGCTCGCCTAAAAATCCTCCAGGCAGTCTCATCGTAAACTGAAGCCCTTTGGTATCATTCACATTCGGGGAAAGGACAGGAATGCCGCCAAAGGCAGAACAGCTCCCCACGGCTATGATATATTTTGCATGCAAAGACAACTGGGTCACCCATTTCATAAAGGGTTTGCCCGCATACCTATGGTATCCGCCCGTGTTATCAGGGCCGGTAATCACTCCGCCTTCCACAACCAGGATATCAATAGATTCCTGTGTATAAACCGACAGCAGTTCCTGGACTTTTTTGCCTGACAAAGGAGCAATGGACGGGTGAAAAATAAACTGGATTCCATACCGTTCCTGCAATTCTATAAGGTTGGGTCGTTTTGCGCACAGAAAATTCATCGAGCAGCCGCTGCAGGATGCTCCTTGTAGCCATAATAGCTTCATATCCTGATGCCTTTTTCCCATATAAAGAGGTGGATAATAGTATCGCCGCAGTTATAGACAAATATCAACAATGCTAAATATAGTCAAAGGCTGTTAAAAATTCAACTTAAATTATAAAGGAGTCGATCCGGCAATGACACTGCAATAAATAAAATCAGGAAATGGGGCAACTTTCTTTAAAATTTTCTTTTGAATTCATCCTGTAAATGATAAAGGTTTTTAAAACCCTCAAACTGAATGGATAAAAAAAATGGATACTGCAAGCTTGAAGAAAAAAAATCTGATCTCACAATGGGCTTTTGACACCCGCCCTATTCTTGGAAGGCTGCATTTATGGCTTGAAGATGTCAGCATTGAGTGGATCAAAGGCCAAACCAAGGATGACTTAAATGACTCAATCTCTTTTGCCGACAACAGAACCGAAAGAATGCTGGCAATGACTTCGGCTGTTACCGCCTTAGGGACGAAATTGTTCGGAAGGTTCGGCCAGGGTGCGGGACTTGAAAAAAAAGAACTCAACCTGGTAAAAAAAGATGCTGATGCCATTTCTGCCTATGCCATGAGTGAAAGCCTCTGGTATCTTTCCCGGACCCTGCCGGAAAACCATGCCATCATGGTCTGTCTGGGTGAGGGACTTATGCCCAAGGCAGGAGAAACCGCTGAAATGGGCGCCAATCCGCTTTTGGGATTTGGAAGGGTCTATGCAAGGCCTGAAGTGGCAAAATTTCTGGAGGATTGCGTCTTAAAGCTGATCAATGATAAATCCTATGCATGGGAAGACTTCAAACGTGCCATTGCGCTTAAGGATATCACGGTCTGGGGTGCTGCCATCGATACCCTTGAAAACACAGCCCGGTTTGCCAAAGGCGAAAAAACAGGGCCAATGACAATCCTCCACCTTTTTGACCAGCCATTGGCCATTTCAGACCAGTATGAAGGGTATATCGGCAATCTTGTTTTGCCCAAGGCCGTTGTTGAAACAGCGGCTGAAGACTCATTGCTGGTCAATTTTTTCACCCCCCGCGGAAAAGTGGTTGACGCCATAAAAATGACATATCCCGGACTAAAATCTTCTCATATCCATGTATGGACCCTCCAGGGGAAAGCCCGGGAACCCCGTATTGGAAAACTTTGGAAAGAATGGCAGGAAAAAGGGGCTCACCTTGTAGATGAAAACTGGACCCTGCCCACAGGATTTCATCCGTTTACAGATTCAGGAACCTATGCCCCGACCTTTGCCGTAAAAACATGGGAAGATGAAAACAATGAGATGCACCTGTTCCTGGTTGACGGATATGCGGCATCTGCTGAAGCCATCCAGGCAGCAAGCCTGTCTTCCATCCTGGATATTGATGTCTCCCTTGCCGTTTTATCATCAAAATTTGCCCTCAGCTTTGAAAAAGACGCTGCCAGCATGAAACTTGACCCGGAGGCAGATAACTTTGGTGAACGCCTTAAAAATGAAATTTTTGAACAAGACGTTGATGATACCTTAATTGAAACCTACAGGGAAAGCATACGGCTGGCCCGAAATGCAGGAATTCCATTAAAAAAAAGAACCATAACAGCAGATGACCTGATTGCAGAAAAAAAATGGCGGGCACTTGCCACATCCGGATACATGCTTCCTGATCCGTATTCCGGATCTCCCGGGGTCAGTCAGATTTCAGAAGACACCTATTCGGTCACCGTTCGAATGGCCACTGAAACCGCAGATAAACGAATCACTTTTGCCCTTAGACTGCTTGAAACGTTTGGCGAAAGCAAACTGATTTTCAGTCCGCTTCTGAACCGGTTTTTAAAAGGAGAAAGTTTCAAAACCCGGGCCGTTAAAATTTCAGATTCAGGAAGAATCAGAAACGAACTTCAAACTCTTTGCACCGATGCCCTGGAACATTTTGGAAATAAAGTGGTTCTCCATTTTAATTTGATTCCAAAAGCCGTCATTTCTGAAAAAGACCAGAAAACACTTAGAAAAATTCTGATATGGTATAAAGAAAATTATCCTGTCTGGTTTGAATGGCTTGAACTAAAAGAATAGAGGAAAAGAATAATGAGCAGATTTAAAGTGACCTTTCCCGGCAATAAAAAAGTAGATGTTGCCTTTAAAGAGTTTGAGATAAAAACAGACCAGACCAAAAAAAATGAAGGGGATGAAACCGCCCCGGAGCCCTTTGCCCTTTTCCTGTCTTCTCTGGGAGCCTGTGCCGGTATCTATGCAAAATCCTTTTGTGATACGCGGAACATCGACTCCAGCGGCATGCTTCTTTTCCTGGACGTTTCTTTTAAAAAAGGACAAAAATTTATGGACCAGGTAAATATCACCCTCCATGTCAATCAGCAGTTTCCTGAAAAATATATTAAACCCATTATAAAGACCATGAACGGGTGCGCGGTGAAAAATCAGCTTCATCCGGATATAAAAACACAGACAACCGTGGCGTATCTGGATCAATAATCGTATTGAACGGTTCCGTTGCGGTTTGCTTTTTCAAGCAATTTAAAGGCTTTGGTTAAAATATCGGTCTGTATTTCTTTGTCAAAGGG
>JAHJLN010000153.1 GCA_018821715.1 Pseudomonadota bacterium
AGGATCAAACTCTCCAGTTATAATCCTTATACTATCTAAACTCTTTTAAGTCTTGTTTTTAGACTTAGCTCTTCAAATTTCTCACTGACCAATTTTCAAAGATCAAACTTGCACTCTGTGACCACTCTTCATGTGATCGACAAAACCAGAACAATATACATGTGGTCTTGTTTTTTGTCAATTAGTTTTTACATCTAGTTTAAAATAATTTTATGGTATTTTTTCTTTCCTGCTCTTAACAGAATTTCATTTTTCTGAGTATCATTTTCAGTAATTATTTGGTCAAAGGAAACCACCTTGTTACCATTAATATATGCCCCACCTTGCTGAATAAGTCTTCTGGCGTCCGATTTTGAATTACACAAACCAGACCCCATAAACAGGTCGACCACAGGGGTCTTTCCTAATATGTCATCTTTATTATAAAATGAAGATGGAACGGATTTCTCACTAACAAAAGAAAGTGTTCCCCGCTGGATACTGCTGCCTGGCAAAAGTTCTTTTGAAATTTTTATTTCTCCAAACATAGACACGGATGCCTGCAAGGCTTTAACTGCCTCATCTTCCCCATGACAAATTTTGGTCGCTTCATATGCTAAAATTACTTTGGCTTTATTCAGATCAGCTCCCTTAAGATGATTTACCTGTTCAATTTCTTCCATTGAAAGAAACGTAAATAGGGCAAGAAACTTTGCAACATCTGCATCATCAGCATTTACCCAGAACTGATAATACTCGTAGGGAGTAAATCTTTGGGCATCAAGCCAAACCGCGCCTTTGTGCGTCTTCCCCATTTTTATGCCGCTTGCAGTCGTGATAAGGGGAAAGGTAATTCCATAGGCCTGTTTTCCCAGCGTCCTGCGAATCAAATCAATTCCTGCAACAATATTGCCCCATTGATCAGAACCACCCATTTGTAAAAAACAGTCATAGGAATTGCCAAGCTGCATGAAATCATATGCCTGAAGCAGCATATAATTAAACTCTATAAATGTCAGACCATCTTCAGAATCCATCCTTGCTTTATAGCTTTCAGCCTTTATCATCCGGTTGACACTGAAATGTCTGCCAATATCCCTTAAAAATGGAATATATTCAAGTGTTGTCAGCCATTGTGCGTTGTCCAAAAGAAGTGCTTTGTCATCTGAGAAATCAAGAAATCGGGCGAGCTGATGCCTTATGCCTTTTTTATTCTCATCAATCTGTTCCTGGGTAATAATTTTTCGAAGTTCTGTTTTTCCCGATGGGTCTCCGATCAACCCTGTTCCACCGCCAACCAACGCGATTGGCCGGTGTCCATGTCTTTGCATATGGGCCAGGGCCATGATACAGACAAGACTTCCCACATGAAGGCTGGAAGCCGTCGGATCAAATCCGATATAACAGGTTACCCTGTTATGGGTTAAATAATCTTCCAATTCTTGCGTATGGGTGAGATCTTCAACAAATCCCCGTTCTTTTAGTACCGATAAAACACTCATGCGTTTTCTTGCCCTTTACTTTTTAGTATACTCTACTGCCCTTGTTTCTCGAATCACAACTACCTTAACCTGACCTGGAAAGGTTAGCTTTTCTTCAATTTGACGGGCAATATCTCTGGAAAGAAGCACCGCGCTTTCATCGGTAATTTTTTCACTCTCGGCAATAACTCTTATTTCACGGCCAGCCTGAATGGCATAGGTATTGACAACCCCTTCAAAAGAATTGGCTATATTTTCGAGATCTTCCAGCCGTTTGATGTAGTTTTCCAAACTCTCTTTTCTAGCGCCAGGTCTTGCACCGGACAATGCATCTGCTGCCTGGACAATATAATCATACACTGATTCAGGCATCTGATCTTCATGATGGGCTGCAATGGCATTCACCACGCTGTCAATCTCACCATACTTCTTGGCAAGTTTTGCACCGATAATGGCATGGGCACCATCCACCTCATAATCAACAGCCTTTCCGATATCATGTAACAATCCCATTCGCTTGGCCAGTTTAATATCCAGCTTCAGTTCTGCGGCAATTGCACCTGACAAAAAGGCTACTTCAACAGAATGCTGTAATACATTCTGGGCATAACTGGTTCTAAACTTGAGCTTGCCGATTACTTTTATCAATTCAGGATCAATGCCGTGGACACCCAAATCAAAGGCTGCCTGCTCTCCGGCTTCCTTTATGGCAATATCCACTTCTTCTGTCGCCCGTTCGACAACATCTTCAATCCTTGCAGGATGAATTCTGCCATCTGATATTAATTTTTCCAGGGCAATCCTTGCAACTTCTCTTCGAACCGGATTAAACCCTGACAAAATAACAGCTTCCGGTGTATCATCAATAATCAAATCAATTCCTGTAGCAGCTTCCAATGCCCGGATGTTTCTTCCTTCACGGCCGATAATCCTTCCTTTCATTTCATCTCCTGGAAGATGAACAACTGAAACGGTTCGTTCTGCAACATAATCACCAGCATACCGTTGAATGGATGTTGAAATGATCTTTTTGGCTTCTTTGTCTGCATTTTCTCTTGCTTCACTGGTAATTTTTTTAATCAGTTTGGCACCTTCATGCCTTGCTTCTTCTTCCATTGCCTTTAGCAAAAGATCCTTAGCTTCCTCAAGTGTAAGTCCTGACACTTTCTCAAGTTCTTTTTTCGTTTCTTCTAATAAAATTTTATACTGAGTTTCGTTGTTTGTTGCAGACTCAAGTTTTTTTTGGACCTCACTTTCTTTTCTTTGAACATTCTGCTCTCTTTTTGATAACTGTTCTTCCTGTATATCAAGTTTTTCACTTTTTTTAGATACCCTTCGTTCTTCCTTTTTCAGTTCAGAACGAGTTTCCTCAGTTTCAGAATCAAAATTGCTCTTCATTTCCAGAAGCCTGGATTTTGCTTCCAATTTGGCTTCTTTAATCAGTGTAGTAGCTTTTAGTTTTGCTTCATCGATTAACCGTATCTGCTCTTCTTCGACATTTAAATTTTTCTGAATTACTTTTTTCTTAAGAACGAAAAAAACAACGACTCCCAATCCCAACAAAACGAAACCAACTGATGAGAGTACAACTGTATATTCCATTAAAAAAATCTCCTAAATTATATTTTTATCAACACATCATGTTGTAATTGTTCAATTTTATACCCTAATTTTTAAAAAGGGATGGCTTTATAAAAATATGAAATAAGGCAAGGATTTAAGGGAGGATTAAATTAAAAGACGTATTGTTTGTTACAGTTACCCCCACAAACTGCCGTGTTGCTTGTTAAGGCTTTGAACCAAAGGTTCAAAAGGTGGGTTGTCCAATAATACCTTTAGGCTTTTCCTTTACTTACTAGGAACTTAGCACACCAGTATAAGTGTGGACTCCCTTTTTACTATGCGTTAGGACAAAGACTGTCATACAATCACGCACATTGCAGGGGTAAAAGTTTATAACAATGAACATTGCTTACGCTTTTCAATTCCTTTATCAATTTTTTCTATCAAAGATGACATCCTGCTATTTATCTTTTTTTCAAGTTCAGAGTATTGCAGTTTGAGCTCATGAAAATCCTTTGATAAATTCATGGCTGCTAACAACAGTATTGCAATTTTGTTTTTTTCTGAAGGATTATTTTGAAACAAATCTTCAGCTTCTTTTATATATTTTTTTAAATATAGTGCAACCTGCTTTGGATTTTCAACCTGACCATCAGGTTTAAATCTAAACTCCTCTCCAAAAAGATCAATTACAACAATTTCATCCAATGAAATCCCTTTTCCGAAATAGTCTCGGTCACAGGTTTGATGAATTATCAACAGCAGGGCTGTTTGAAAAATAGTTCAGTTTTGTCAAAAGCCCATCAATTTTAGATTGAATCAAAGCCTCTTGTTTTGAAAATTGTTCTTCAGTTTCATTTTTCTTATCAAGTTCTGCTTCAAGACCTTTAATTTTTAACAGTAACTCTTGATTTTCCACTTTAAGCGTGTGGCAGAGTTCCATCATAAAATCGATTTTTTCATCGATATCATCAAACTTGTCTTTAATAAGGTCATTACCCAATTTCATAGTCTCACAAAGCGTATTGGACTTCAGTATAATTCAAAATATTTCATAAAGTCAAGGCAATTCATTTGCCACGCTGTTGGATCAGATATTCAACTTTTTCAAGCTCTTCAAGGGTATTCACACCCATAACTTGTCTTGAATCTTCCATAAAGACAACCCCTATTTTTTCATTCTTTTTTTTGGCTATCTCAATGAGATCTGTCAGATAATATTCTGCCTGACAATTATCCGGTTGGATTTCATTGATAGCCGATATGAGAAAGTATTTGTCAAAACAATATATCCCTGCATTCACCATATTGATTTTTTTTTCGTTTTCAGTAGCATCCGCTTCTTCTCTTATACAAAGCATATGATTGTCTTGATCAAGAACAATGCGGCCATACCCAGTTGGATCAGAGATAAGAGTGGCAAGAACAGTCACTTTAGCCAGATTTTTTCTATGTCCATCCAATAGTCTTCTCAAGGTATCTTCTTGAATCAGAGGTACGTCACCGCATAGTACAAGAACATCTTTTATACCGGATTTCAAGCCGGGCATTGCCGCTTTAACTGCATCACCGGTTCCCAAAAGTTGCTCTTGAACAGCAAAATTTACCTCAAAATACCGGTTGACTTCGTCTTTCACCTTCTTCGCCTGGTGGCCGACAACGACATAAACACTGTCCGTGACAATTTTCAAAGCACATTCAATCACATGGACAACCATGCTTTTAGCACCAACTTTATGTAGTACTTTAGCCATATCTGATTTCATTCTTGTTCCCTTGCCTGCAGCAAGAATGATAACGCCAACATCATTATAGTTCATACCTATATCCATAGCGAGTTATTCTGTTTTAAAAATATTTTTGAATATACAATTCAAAAAAGGGGATGCTTCGAATTTTCAGAAGCACCCCCTTTTATATGTATTGATTCGTTTTTTGGATACTGTTGATAGGCTTAAAGTCAAATCAATCCAAATTGTTATGTTGATTTAATTTTAAGCCTTTGAATTGCACGTCTTAAAGCAGCTTCAGCCCGCACAAGATCCGTATCGGCAGCCTTGGCTGCAAGGCGCTGTTCAGCCCTTTCTTTAGCCTTTGTTGCCCTTTCAACATCAATATCCTTTCTCCGTTCAGCAGATTCAGCAAGGATGGTTACCTTGTCCGGTAAAACCTCTGCAAACCCGCCGTTAATAAAAAGAAATCTCTCCTTTCCGTTGGCATCTTTATACCGAAGCGTTCCAAGTTTCAGAGATGTAAGGAATGTGGTATGCCCTTTGAGCGCACCGAACTCACCTTCCGAACCTGGAGCCACAAGGATTTCAACTTCTTCACTGACAACTAATTTCTGCGGCGTAACGACTTCAAGAAATAATTTCTCAGCCATTATATCCTCCCTGATGCTTAAGCAGATTTTGCCTTTTCAATGGCTTCTTCAATAGAACCCACCATATAAAAAGCATTTTCTGGAAGATCATCATGTTTGCCGTCAATAATTTCTTTAAATGATCTTACAGTGTCTTCAACCTTGACAAACTTACCGGCCATACCGGTAAAGGTTTCTGCAACATGGAAAGGCTGTGACAAAAATTTCTGAAGTTTTCTGGCTCGCTGAACCGTAACTTTATCTTCATCAGAAAGCTCATCCATACCCAGAATTGCAATAATATCTTGAAGTTCTTTATATTTTTGCAGGGTCTGTTGAACAACACGGGCAACCTGGTAGTGTTCTTCACCGATATATGCTGCATCAAGAATTCTGGATGAAGAGTCAAGTGGATCCACAGCTGGATAAATACCCAGTTCTGCAATCTGACGGGAGAGAACAACCGTACCATCAAGATGAGCAAATGTGGTTGCAGGTGCAGGGTCAGTCAAGTCATCGGCTGGCACATAAACACACTGAACCGCTGTAATAGAGCCTTTATCAGTTGAGGTAATGCGTTCCTGGAGTTCACCCATGTCAACCGCAAGGGTTGGCTGGTAACCAACCGCAGAAGGCATACGGCCAAGCGTTGCTGAAACTTCTGCACCGGCCTGGGTAAAACGGAAGATATTATCAACAAAGAGGAGTACATCCTGTCCTTCTTCATCACGGAAATATTCAGCGCAGGTCAATGCGGAAAGAGCAACCCTTGCACGTGCTCCCGGAGGTTCAGTCATCTGGCCATACACCAGGGCACATTTTGGAAGAACACCTGAATCTTTCATTTCATGATAAAGGTCATTCCCCTCACGGGTTCTTTCCCCTACACCGCCAAATACGGAAATACCACCATGCTGCATGGCAATGTTGTTAACCATTTCCATCATGATAACGGTCTTGCCAACACCTGCACCACCGAACATGCCCATTTTACCACCACGAGGGAAGGGTACGAGAAGGTCAATAACCTTGACGCCGGTTTCAAGAACCCTTACCGATGTATCCTGCTCGGTAAAAGCGGGTGCATGCCTGTGAATGGGAAGCATTTTTTCCTGGGAGATGGGACCCAGACCATCAACAGGTCTTCCAACAACGTTCAAAACTCTTCCAAGTGATGCCTTACCAACCGGCATCATGATGGGAGACCCGGTATCTTTAACCGC
>JAHJLN010000154.1 GCA_018821715.1 Pseudomonadota bacterium
ATTTGACGGGATGGTTGACCGCAGCATTTGAACGGCATCACTGACCAGGGGATTTAATTGAATCGGCTTTTTTTCCTGCTCCCCTTTTCTGCTGAAGGTAAGGATTTGTTTGACCAGGGTCTTGGCTCTTTCACCGGCATTGAGAACTTCAACAAGGTTATCGTGCAGGTCTGTTCCTTGTTGAACATCTTCTAAGGAAAGCTCTGTGTACCCGATAACCGAAGATAAAATATTGTTAAAATCATGGGCAATGCCGCCGGCCAGGTTGCCGATAGCTTCCAGTTTCTGATTCTGCCGTAAGGCGATTTCCTGGGCTTCTATTGTTTTCTGCAGTTCTTTTTCTTTTGAAACATCTTTGAACACGCAATGGGTCTGGATAAACTCACCAGCCTGATTTCTCCTGATTTTCCCGTCAAATCGAGTGGAAATATAGGTTCCGTCCTTTTTTTTCATTTCAAACTCAACCTCAATGACTTCACCGATTGATTTGAATCTGGAAAAATTTTCCTTAAAATGACGGATCCAGTCCGGATGCAAAAAATCCACAAAGGGTTTGCCAATGACATCTTTTCTCCGGTAGCCCAGGATTTCAAGCCAGGTATGGTTCACCTCAATAATCGTTCCGGTTTCATCAAGGGACTGATAGGGCAGCGGTGCATATTCAAATAATTGTTTAAAGCGCTCTTCACTTTCTTTTAATTTTTGTTCCATCTGATACTTGTATAAAGAAATAGTAAGGGCTGACCGCAGATCCTTATCATCAAAAGGCTTGATAATATAGCCGAAAGGCTCGGTGAGTTTAGCATGATCCAGGGTTTCTTCATCTGCGTAAGCGGTCAGATAGATGATGGGAATATCATGGCGGGAGCGTATGATGGCGGAAGCTTCAATCCCGCTCATCTGGCCCTTGAGTTTAATATCCATAAGGATCAGATTGGGAGGATTCTTATCCACACTGTCAATGGCACTTTCACCCCTTGTGACGCAATCAGTCACCTGATACCCCATTTTTTGAACCCGCGTCTTAATATCTTGTGCCACAATAACGTTATCTTCAACGATGAGTATGCTATGGCTTGCATCCATGAAACTGTTTCCTTTTAAACGGTTTTTATGGGAAAGCGAATTTGATATGTCAAACCCGATTTCCGGTCAATGGAGATTTCCCCTTCCAATTGTTTTTTCACTAAAATATTGACAAGGTCAAGACCGATGGATCCCTTTTCTTGAGATCGATCCTGACCTGACATTCCAACACCATTGTCAGATACAATGAGCATGGCAAAGGTTTTATCAAGCCCATGCAGATCAATGATAATTTTGCCTGACGGCATATCAACAAAGGCATGTTTTAATGCGTTGGTGATCAGTTCATTCATGATAAGTCCGCAGGCGACCACTGAGTCCAGATGCATCGGCAGCTGTTCGATGGAACACTGAAGCTCAATCTGAAGTGTTGAAGGCCCAAGCGACTTGACAAGATAGCTGGTCAGTTCCTGAAAATATGACTTCAAGTCTATGGTAGACAGATCCTTTGATTTATACAATGTCTCGTGGACCATGGCGATGGAGGATATCCTGTTTATGCTGTCTCTTAAGGGGACTGCTGATTTTTCATCAATGATCTGGTTCAGTTGAAGATTCATCAGGCTTTGAATCATCTGAAGATTATTTTTGACCCTGTGATGAATTTCTCTTAACAGCACCTCTTTTTCTGCAAGGGAAATGGTTGTTGATTTAAGATTTTCCGCCATTTCATCAAAAGCGGTTGATAAGATCCCGATTTCATTTTGCGTTGAACTTCCAACCCGATAATCCAGATCCCCTTTGCCGATTGCATGGGCTCCTTTTACAAGCCTCAGCAAAGGGGTGGTAACCTGTTGTGCAAACAAAAAACTTGAAAAAAGCGCCACCAAAGAAATACTTATTCCGATAAAGGTAATCTTTTGTCTTAATGCCGTAACAGCGGCAAAGGCCTCTGAGGCATCCTGCTTGGCAATGAGGGCCAGCTTGCGGTCCTTCAGCCAGAGATAGGCACCAATCACTTTAACATCACGGTAATCTAAAAACAGATCAACCCCGCTTTGCCCTGCAATGGCCCTTTTGGCACCCTCACCAAATATCCATTTTTCAAATGCATCATTTGGGGCAAAAACCGTGTTGGTAATCAACAGATTGGACTTGTTGACCAGAAATGTCTCAGTGGTTTTACTCAAACCGGTTCGTTCCATCATGATGGCACTGAGCCGGGCAAAATCCGCATGTGCCGCCAGAACCCCCAGCAGATCACCGCTTTTGTCCATCACCGGAATGGAAATCACCATGGTCGGCCGGCCCATGGAAAGGCTTAAAAATATATCAGATAGATAAATGCTTTTTTTCCCGTAAATAAAAAACAGGTTCTTTTCTCTGAACCTGCCTTCCCAGGAAGGATCTGATGAAACCAGAATTCGGCCGGTGTCTTTGTCTAAAAGAGAAACCTGTGAAACATGGCCCAAAGAAACCATGCGGCCAAATTCCGCTGCCAGAAATCGATATGCATCAGCATGGGTCTTGTTGGATGGATCTTTCAGGGTAATGGCCTGTGCGGCATGAATCACTTCAGGTTCGGCGGCTATCCAGGTTAATGCATGTTTCAGGTGTTCTGTCCATTCATCAATGGCATTTTTTTTAAGAACAGCCACATTTTTAAGATGGATCTGAACATTTGTTATGATACTTTGACGCCCTGATGCAAAAGACATAAATCCAATAATGAATACCGGCACAATGGAAAAGACAAGGAATCCTGCCAATAACTGGGCGCTCAGGCTTTTTCGAATCGATTTCATTAACAGTTTTCCTATTCCTGTCTGCCATAAATGCGAAATAAAAATTCCATGGAAAAGGCGCTGTTGATATTCAATTTATCCTCAGAAATCCTGAAAATTTTTTGCATATCCTGCCAGACAGCCTGTTCCATCCATCCGATCTGGTGTTCACCCGTATGGATAAGGGGGGTCTGGATCTTCAGCATTCGCATCTGTTGATCGCGGACAAGGGCGGGATCCATGGCCAGCGTCACTGCCACTGCCTCCTCCGGGTTCTCAATGGCATAACGCCATCCTTTTAATGAGGCCCTTAAAAATTTCTCCACTAAATCAGGTTTTTCTTTGATCGTTTTTTCTGTGGTCACGATAGTATCTGCATAGAGCCGGATGCCGTAATCCTCCACCCATATAAAAGAAAGCTGCCGGCCTTTATCTTCAAGCGCAAGTCCTGAGCCTGGCCGATAGACCATCTGGGCATCTATCTTGCCGGTTGAAAGAACGTCTGAATCCCTGTCATAGGGTAAATACTCAATGTCATTATCAGACAAGCCTAACTTTTTCATGAGTGCTGCATGCTGAAGTTTCCCATCCGGCGGCAGCATGATTTTTTTCCCGACAAAATCCTGGGGGCGATGGATTTTTGAACCCTTAAGCGTTGCATAAGCATAAGGATTTCGTTGAAAAATAACGGCAATGGAAACAATTGGCGCTCCCAATGCCCTTTCTGTCAAAAGGGAATCCCCGCCCAAAACAGCAAATAAACTCTCCCCTCTGACCAGCTCGTCAACCACTTGTTTATTGGACATGCCGGGAGTTCTCGATTTAAGGCTGACATGGATATTTTCTGCCCCATAGAACCCCTTTTTTTCTGCGATATAAAATCCCGCAAACTGGGCCTGATGATGCCATTTCAACTGTACCGGCACTTTTTCAGGAACCGGTTTTGGCTGTTGTGTTTCACACCCGGTTTGCACGGTCGCCAATAAAACCAGTACTGCAAGCAGCATGTTTTTCATTTATTCTCCTTAAAAAGAATAAAAACATCA
>JAHJLN010000155.1 GCA_018821715.1 Pseudomonadota bacterium
GGTGTTGCTGCCTTTTATGAAAAAGCAAGAAAAAAATCCGTCAAACCCATTATCGGGTGTGAAGTCTATGTAGCGCCTCGAACATTGAATGACAGAACCCAGGTGGATCACAAGGGATTGAGTCATCTGGTGCTTCTGGCAAAAGATCGTGAAGGATATACCAACCTTTGCAAACTTGTTTCCATTGCCCAGCTCAAGGGATTTTACTATAAGCCCAGGATTGACAGAGACCTTTTAAAGGCCCATTCAAAAGGTTTAATCGGACTTTCCGCCTGTCTTAAGGGAGACATTCCTAAACATATTATCCAAAACAAAATGGATGATGCTGATGATGCAGCAAGGTTTTATCTGAACACCTTTGGTGAAGGCAATTTTTATCTGGAAGTCCAGGAAAACGGGATGGAAATCCAGCACAGGGTAAATCAGGGTATCCTTGATATCAGTCAACGTCTCAGCATTCCCATGGTGGCAACCAATGACTGCCATTATCTTTCCAAGGGGGATGACAAGGCCCATGAAATATTGTTGTGCATACAAACCGGAGATACCTTTACCAATCAGGACAGATTTAAATTTGATTCGGACCAGCTGTATTTTAAATCTTCCGACGAGATGATCCAAACCTTTTCACACTTTCCCGGTGCCATTGAGAACACAAGACAAGTGATGGCAAAATGTAATGTTGAGTTTGATGACAAAACCTATCACTTCCCACGGTATGCCCAATCTGAAGATGAATCGGAAGATGAGATTTTCAGGAATAAGGCCATGGAAGGATTTGAAAAAAAGCTCAAGCGAATAAAAGCTTCAAATCCAAATATTGACGAGAAGCTTTACAGGGATAGAATCGAGTATGAAATCGGTGTGATCCTTGGCATGGGATTTCCCGGATATTTTTTAATTGTGGCTGATTTTATAGAATATTCAAAAAAAATCAACGTGCCTGTGGGGCCCGGAAGGGGATCTGCGGCAGGTTCCATGGTTGCCTATGCAATGGATATTACCGCCCTTGACCCCATTGAGCATGGGCTGATCTTTGAGCGGTTTTTAAATCCGTCCCGTATCAGCATGCCGGACATTGATGTGGACTTCTGCATCGAAGGCCGGGACCAGGTTTATAAATATGTTATCGACCGGTATGGCGGACCGGAATATGTCTGCCAGATTATAACATTTGGAAAGCTTAAGGCCAAGGCGGTTATCAGGGACGTGGGAAGGGCGATCGGCGTTCTGTTATCCGAAGTGGATGAAATTGCCAAAATGATCCCGGATAATGCCAAGAATCTGACCCATGCCATTAAAGAAGTTCCAATGATCAAAGAAAAATGTGCTGAGTCTGAAGAAAAAACCCAGATGCTTGAAGTTGCGCTTCTTTTAGAAGGACTGCCGAGACATGCCTCCACCCATGCAGCAGGGGTTGTGGTGTCGGACAAGCCCTTGAATGAATATCTTCCCCTTTATAAAGGGAAAGAGGGGGAAACCCTGACCCAGTTTGATATGAATTATGTTGAAAAGCTGGGGCTGGTCAAATTTGATTTTTTAGGACTAAGAAACCTTACGGTTATCAAAAACTGTATTGAGCTGATCATAAAACAGAGAAAAACACCGCCCGACCTTTTAAATCTTGATTACACGGATGCCAGAACTTTTGAATTGTTGCAGAATGCCGATACAACCGGCGTGTTCCAGCTTGAAAGTTCCGGCATGAAGGATCTGATTTCACGACTCAAACCGGCTAGTTTTTCCGACATTGTTGCACTGGTAGCCCTCTACCGCCCCGGCCCCCTGGATAGCGGGATGGCAGATACCTATGTGGAGCGGCGGCATGGGCGTGAAGAAGTGATCTATCTTTTTGAAGAACTTGAACCGGTATTAAAAGAAACCTATGGGGTGATTCTTTACCAGGAACAGGTCATGAAAATCGCAGGCATCCTTGCCAATTATTCAATGGCAGATGCAGACGGCCTTCGAAAGGCCATGGGTAAAAAGATTGTTGCCATGATGGAAGCCCATCGTGAGCTCTTTTTAAAAGGCGCCAAAGAAAACCATCATGACCCGAAAAAGGCTGCAGAGCTGTTTGATTTAATGGAAAAATTTGGCGGGTATGGCTTTAATAAATCCCATAGTGCGGCCTATGCCCTCATTGCATATCAAACCGCCTATTTAAAGGCCAATTTCGCCCTTGAGTTTATTGCTGCGTTAATGACCAGTGAGAGAAACAATTCCGATGCTGTCATAAAATATATAGATGAGTGCCGAAACCATAACATAAAAGTGCTGCCGCCGGATGTAAACAAGAGTGATGCGCATTTTACCGTATCCGACGGCTGCATCAGGTTTGGACTTGCCGCTGTGAAAAATGTCGGAGAAGCAGCCATTGAATCCATTATTGAAACAAGAAAAATAAAGGGTAAATTTGAAAGCATTTATGATTTTTGCGAACAGATCAATGTCGGCAAAGTCAATAAAAAAGTCCTTGAAGCGCTGATTAAATGTGGTGCCCTTGATGCGACAAACACCCGGCGCAGCCAGATGATGGCAGTTCTTGAAGATGCCCTGGAACATGGATCAAGACTGCAAAAAGAAAAAGCCGATTCACAGCTGGATTTATTTGCAGACTCAAACATGGGAACCGCCCTTCCTGTCAGCACACCTAAGCTGCCTGATATTGAAGAGTGGGAAGAAAACATGTTGTTATCCTTTGAAAAAGAATCTTTAGGCTTTTATATCACAGGCCACCCCCTTGATAAGTATAAAGATCTCATCCAAAAGTATGCCACGGTAAATTCTGTTAATATTCAGGATATTGCAGATGGGAAAATGATCCGCATGGGCGGGACGGTAAAACCCCTTAAAATTCACAAGACCAAAAAAGGCGATATGATGGCATTCTGCGCCATTGAGGACCAGTCCGGCAGCGTTGAGGTTGTAGTCTTTCCCGAGCTATATGCAAAAAACCATTTGCTGTTGTCCAATGAAGATATTGTTATTCTGGAAGCTGAGGTTCAAAAAAAAGAAAACATTGTCAAGCTGATCGCTGACAGAATCGTCCCCATTGGAAAGGCGTCCAGCGAGTGGACCAATGGCGTTCTGATCAATGTTGATGCAAAAAAATATTCTTTTGAGACCCTTGAAAAGCTAAAAGCTGTTATAGAAAATTATCCCGGCGATTGTACCACCTGCTTGAAAATAGACATCGGCGATACACCGCCTGTGCTGGTAAAGCTGTCTGATGAATTTATGACGGTTTCTGATCCGTATTTTTTCAAGGAAGTAGAACTGATGATAGGTGAGGGCAGCATTGAAACCCGGTGTGCCCCGATTAAAGAAAAACAAAAGAAAAACAAGCCCTGGCTGAACAAAAAAACTAAGCCCTAATTTCCGGCTGAAAGATTGTCTACGATCTCCCGGTTCCCAGCAACTTTTTGCACAACATAAAGAACCCTGTCTTTTTCTTTTTGGGACTGTACAATGCCGGTCAGGGTGACCACATTATTATTGGTATCTATGTCAATATTGGTGGACCTGATATCCGGGTCCTTTATTAATTCAGTTCGAATTTTGCTGGTTAAAATTGTATCATCCAGAATCTGTCCTGCGCTTGTTTTGCCGACAAGGAGCTGGTTTTCAACCCTTCTGACACCATCAACCCCTCGTGCTATATCTGCAGCCATTCTTTTTTGCGATGAAGATTCAACAACACCGATCAGGTAAACCACCCCATTGAGGACATCGACATCAATATGAAGTGCTTTGACAAATTCATCTGAAATCATGTTTGATTTAACGGTGGTAGAGATAATGGTATCATCCACCATGGTACCGATGGACCGTTTATCCGTGGCGCTCTTATACCCGCCAAAGGCAGCGCCGCCAACGACTGCCGGGGCACACCCGGCAAGGATTAAGGATGTGAATAATGCAAAAGATAACAGCAGATATCGCAAATTCATTTGACGTTTCCTTGATTTAAAATAAATCTTACTCAAAATCGTCTAAATTGAGATTGTCCAGATCGGATAAATCCATGTCCTTTAACAAATCATCTTCATCCGGAATAATATCATCATTGGCAATTTTCGGCTCTTTTTTCTTAACAGGGGTTTCTTGAAAAGCTATGATTTGTTTTTTAGGGAAAAACTTGTCTTTTACCATTACGCTTAACAGATACAATAAAAACCCAATCCCTGCGATATTAAAAAGAATAATAAAAATTCCAATGATTTTTTTTAGCAGCATAGTCTTTAAGTTTGTTTGGTTAATCGTTTGACGCACAACGCTTTTGTGTTTATATATAATCTTTAAAAATGATACAAGGATTTTGATTTTTTATTTGAAAGGAAAATTATGAGCTGGCTGGGAAAAATGATCGGGGGAACCATTGGATTTGCATTGGGGGGCCCTTTGGGTGCTGTGGCAGGGGCTGCGTTTGGACATACCTTTGTGGATAAAAAAGAACAGGCATATCTTTCTTCCAGGCCGGGTACACAACAGATGCTTTCTTCAAATGAACAGGCCCAGCTTGTTTTTTTTACTGCTGCATTTTCCATGCTGGCTAAAATATCAAAAGCAGACGGGAAAGTTTCTGATAATGAAATCAGTGCAGTTGAAACGTTTATGAAACGTGATCTTCAACTTGATCTGAACAGCCAGCAAACAGCCATTAATATTTTCAGACAGGCTGTAACTTCTCCTGAAAGCTTTGATGCCTTTGCCCTGCAGTTTTATTCGGTGTTCAGAACCCAGCCCAATATTATTGACCTGATGATGGACGTCATGCTCAGGGTATCGACGGCAGACGGCAGTATTTCTAATGAAGAAGAAGCCTTGCTCTTATCTGCTACAAGGATTTTTAACTATTCCACTGCTGACTTTGAAAGGCTTAAATCAAAATATGTCAAACAGACCAATAAATACTATGCTGTCTTGAAATGTGATGAAACAGCCTCCAATGAAGAGATAAAAAAACAATATCGAAAACTGGTGTCAGAATACCATCCGGATAAAATAGAAGCCAAAGGGCTTCCTGAAGAATTTATCAAATTTGCCAATGATAAGTTCAAAGAAATCCAGGAAGCCTATGACACCGTAAAAAAGGAACGAGGACTCTAAAAAAGGCCTTTTTCCTTGGCAATATTCATATAGGTTTCAATAATGTTGGCCGGTGGTTCTGTTCGTTCGGTTTCTTTTTTGTCTTTTAAAGACATGGCATCAAACTCACAGACCGTGACACACAGACCACAGCCGATACATCGATCCAGGTTTACGGATGCAAGGATTTTTTCCTCGTCCATTTCAATGGCATCCATGGGGCAGATATCTTCACAGGCCCCGCACCCCGTGCATTCATCCGGGTCGACATGGGCCTGGAAGTTGGAACTGACAATTTTTGCAGGGGCTTCAAAATCTTTAATATTTTTCAGGATCTGGCAGCAGCAGTCACAGCAAAGGCAGATATTCAGCGGTTTTTTTGCATTGGACGGCTGGGGAACAAGCCCTTGTTTCACCCCTTGTTTTAAAATATCAAGGGCCTCTTCCTGGGAAATGGTCCTGCCGATACCGCGGCTTTCATAGATATAGGCACCGCCGCCGAAAATCAGGCAGGTTTCACTTTTTTTGCCACACCCCTTATCCATGATCGAATGTTCTTTCCTGCAGATACACGGGGCCACAAGAATCTTGGACTGGGACTTTATGATGGTTTCAACCTGTTCATAATCCATGATATTCAATTCAGTATTTATGGCTTTGGCTACCGGTACTACCCGCAACTGCTGGGTTTTATTTTTATACTGGCTTTTGATCAGATAGGGCACATATTCGTTAAAATCCGTGATCAGTTCCTTGGTCAGCCGGTTGACCTGGTATTCCCAGATACCCACAACAAAATGGAGCAGCATGAAGGTGTTGACACCCTCCCGGTTCACATGAATAATCAATCCTTTTTTACCCATTTCAATGAGCACAGGTTCAATTTCTTTTGGATCTTTTTGGGCTCTTTGACCAATGGCTTCGGCTGTCTCCAGTATCATAACCAGCGACAGGGCAAGACTTGCCTCTGGTTCAGTAAACAGCTGTTTTAAAATTCTGAGTTCAACCCCTGATTCGGTTTCAGGAAAGCCACTGGGTGTGTTGTCCAGGTGGACAGCAAGTTTTTTGTAAACATCTGACATGGTGTAAATCTCCGATAGTCTATAGTTAATCTATAATTTTTCCGATAACGGTCATGTTACTATCACACTGTTCAGGGATAAGATCAAGAATTTTCCCCCGAAGATCACGTTTTTCATTTAAAAACAGGGTCAGATAATTTGAGGTTACCGCCTTGAATCGACCTGTTTTGGTGTCGGGTTTATGCTGTACAAGACCTTCAAGTTTATGGTTCAGGTTGTCACGAATAAAAGCCTGTCGTTTGGTTTTATCCAGTTCCCGCATTTTTGTGCATCTTTGTTTAATAATGGCTGGGTCAACTTTGTGATCAAAATGATAGGCAGGGGTTCCTTTTCTGGCAGAAAACGGGAACACGTGGAGATAAGAGATGGGAAGCTTTTCAATCAGCTCATAGGTATTTTCAAATTGTTTATCGGTTTCTGAAGGAAATCCGATCAACGTATCCACACCAATACCCGCAAGGGGAAGTGTTTCCTTGATTTTATGGATTCTATCTTCGAAAAAGCCGGCATCATAGGGTCGCTTCATTTTTTTTAAAATATCATTATCCCCGGACTGCAGCGGAATATGAAAATGGTCGCATAAAACATTCTGCGGCCTGGCAAGCCGGATAATACCGTCATTGATTTCTCCGGGTTCTATGGAACTGAGCCTGGCTCTGTAAACAGGCCTTTGCCGGTTGATTTTTTCAAGCAACTCTAACAGCGAGGTTTTCTTTTTAAAATCCAGACCGTACAACCCCGTATGAATTCCAGTGAGGATTACCTCTTTAAACCCTGAAGCATTCAGGTCTTTTAAATGCTGAAAAACATCATTTTGGGGCATGCTGACGGAAGATCCCCGGGCATAGGGAACAATACAATAGGTGCAGAAGGCATCACAGCCATCCTGTATCTTAAGATATGCCCGTGTCATCTCTCCTTTTACAGTGTAATCAAACCCTGAAAACCGATGGATCTTGTTGTGGTCGATTTTTTTAAATGCCAGCGCGTCTTTGTTGCTGCAAATTAAATCAATCTGGTTTGCAATACAGGTCTTGTCTTTATGACAGACAATCTGATCCACCTGGTCAATTTTTTTAATTTGTTCAGGATTGGTCTGGGCATGGCATCCTGTAACAATGACTTTTGCCTCTGGATTTTCCCGGATAATTTTACGAATGGCCTGCCTTGACTGCATGCTTGCCTTGGATGTGACTGCACAGGTATTGATGATAAAAACATCTGCACCCTGTTTTTTTTCTCCCTTTGTCCAGCCCTGGTTTTCAAGACCCTGGGCAATGCCGTCACTTTCATATTGATTGACTTTGCACCCCAGGGTTTGGATATAAAATTTTTTCATTGAATAATACCGGCTCCCAGGACTCTTTTATCCTTGTAAAACACAGCCGCCTGTCCCGGTGTAATCGCATTCTGGGGTTCATCAAACACCACCTGTCCTTCTAATCCGTTCAGGGTAAGAGTGGATAAGGCGCCTTTATGACTGTATCTGATTTTGGTTATTATATCAGGGATAACGGTTTGATCTGAAAAATTCCAGTTTATGTGGGCAATCGTTAATTTGTCAGCAGACAGGTCTTTTTTAAAACAAACCCTGAGAACATTGTTTTGAATATCTATGTGTTTCACATAATAGGGCTCGCCTGCAGGGCAGTTGATACCGCGCCGCTGTCCTACGGTAAACTGGTGAAGCCCTGTGTGCTGTCCTAAAATTCTGCCATCCATATCGATAATATTGCCATGTTTTGGTAAAAGTCCTTGTTTGTCTATAATAAACCGTGAAAAATTATTGTCCTGTATAAAGCAGATGTCCTGGCTTTCACTGGGGTGAGTCGGTGCAATCCGGTTCGATTCTGCAAGCTTTTTCACCTCTTTTTTTGTCATTCCAGCCAGAGGAAAAATAATTTTTTCAAGCTGGTCACAGGATAAAAGGGAGAGAAAATAGCTCTGGTCTTTTAGCGGATCACTCCCTTTTTCAAGATAACACTGGCAAATCGTTTTATCCGGAGAAGAGAGAGGATTGACAATGGTTGCATAATGGCCTGTGGCCAGAAAATCTGCCCCCATGTTTAGGGCATGCTGTAAAAGTTCTCCGAATTTTATCTCTTTATTGCAGATAATACAGGGGTTTGGTGTTTTGCCCTCAAGATAGGTCTGGATAAAATAGTGAACCACTTTTTTTTCAAAAGTTTTGGAAAGATCGACAATCGTAACAGGAAATCCGAGCTGCTTTTCAAGCAGCTCAACGCTGGCTGGTTCTTTTTCATATCCAGTGGTAAAATGAATGCCGAAAACATGCTTGAATTTTTGTTTTAAAAGATATCCTGAAACAAGGGAGTCCACTCCGCCACTTAACGCAACTGCAACAACCGGGTGTTTCATCAGGCAACGACTTGGGTATCTTCTGAAAAAAGCCCCATGGCCCTTGTCGGACAGGTCACAACACACAGCTCGCACACGCTGCATTTTTCTTTATCAAAAATTACTTCCATTTCCGGCCGTTTGATATAAAGGGCTTCCGTCGGGCACACCGCCGTGCACGCACCGCAATGGGTACAGATTTCTTCGTCTTTATAGATTTGATGTTCAGGACTGGATACCGAAACCCCCTGATCTTTGAGAAAATTGACTCCTTTGTTAAATGCAGCTTTGGATCCGGAAGAAATTTCAAGAACCATATACCCCTCTTTTTTATTGGATATTCTGGCACTTAAAATATTAAATAAAAGATCAAATTTCTTTGTCAACTGACAGACCAAAGCTTTTTGGGCAACCTTGGACGGGAAATTCAGTATTACTATTTTAGAATACACGCTAAGCCTCCGATTTTTATTGTATATAAATAATTGTCTTTGACAAAATTATCTCATAAAGTATTATGGCGTACTAGGTCAAGATTTATATCAACATCACTTGCTTATATAACAATTACAAAAGATAAACAATGTTGTTTAAAAGGTTTGATCTATGAACAGATTTGCATACGGACTATCCAGTTATACCCTTAAAACCTTTTCCGGGTTTTCAAAAGCACACATTAAAATTTCAGGAAAAGAAAATATCCCTGACGGTTCCGTGATTTTTACGGCCAACCATTTCACACGCATAGAAACTATTTTTTTGCCCTATCACATTCACAAGCTGACAAAAAAAGAAGTCTGGTCCCTTGCGGCACAGGAATTGTTTGACGTGCCGATCTTAAAGGGGTTTTTAAAAAATCTGGGTGCAGTATCCACCAAAGATCCCAACAGGGATGAGCTCATCTTAAAGACATTATTGTCGCAAGATGTTCAGTGGATTATTTTTCCAGAAGGCATGATGGTTAAAAGCAAAAAATTGATCAAAAAAGACCAGTTTTCCCTGACCGATGAAGGACAGGAAAGACGACCTCACACCGGCGCTGCCATTTTGGCGCTGCGCTGTGAATTTTACCGTGAGCGCTTAAGAAGAATGAAAGATATGGGTGAACCTGAGTTTGAAAGACTGGTTCAAACATTTGAAATAGACGATATTGACAAGGTACTTAGACAGGAAACTTCTATTGTACCGGTGAATATCACCTATTACCCGGCAAGCCCCAAAGAAAACATATTGAGCACAATTGCCCAGATTGTAATGAAAGAACCCTCCAAAAGGGTAATGGATGAGTTGATGACAGAAGGCAGCATGCTGTTTTCCAATGTGAATATTAATATTCGTTTTGGAGAACCCATTAAAATGAAAGAATATCTAATAGATACTTATATAGAAAGCATGTTAACCACCAAACGCAAAATCAAGTTTGATGATGATATCAGCTCAAAGCAGATTACAAAAAAGCTTTCCAATAAAATCATGGAAAAATACATGGCAGCCGTATATGCCATGACAAGTTTGAATTACGACCACGTCCTGGCCTGTATCCTGAAACATTTTCCTTATAGGAAAGAGGGAATTGACATCTATGAATTCAGATGCAAGGTCTATTATGCCATTTCATGGCTTGTGGCCAACCGGGTGTATTTTGTATCAGATAATTTCTATGAAAATCAGATCCATCTGTTAACCGATGACCGGTATAACCGGTTTGCAGATTTTTTTGCCATTGCCCAGGATACCGGCGTTATCCAGATTAAAGACAATAAGATTTTTAAAGATCAGACCAAGTTTATGACCTCGTCTAATTTTCATACCGTTAGAATTGAAAATCCCATCCTGGTCATGGCCAATGAGGTGGAACCGGTAAAAGAGGTTGAAAAATTTTTAAAGACTGTTTCTCAAAAATCATATGACGACATCATCGGTATTGTAAAAGACAAGGTGATTGAAAAAATTGAGGTGGATTTTTCCCGGGATTATTATGATTATTATATTGAAGATGAAACAAAGAAAAAAAGAATCGGAAGGCCGATATTTTTAAAACATGAAAACGAAATCGCCGGCGTCCTGCTGATTCATGGATACATGGCAGCCCCAGAAGAGATGAAAGCTTTTGCACAGTATCTTCATGAAAAATCCTTTACAGTGTATGTGCCAAGATTAAAAGGGCATGGAACAGCACCTGAAGACCTTGCCAAAACCACGTATGAGCAATGGATAGAATCCGTGGACGAGGCGTTTGTAGTCCTGCGGCATTCGTGCAAAAAAATCATTGTCGGCGGTTTTTCAACCGGGGCAGGGCTTGCCCTGGAGTTATCCACACGGGTGGAGGATATAGCAGCTGTTTTTGCTGTTGCCCCTCCCATGCAGCTCCAGGACCTGGGATCTTATTTTGTCCCGGCCATTGATGCCTGGAATGCCATGATAAGAAAGATTCACCTGACCACTATTGCAAAAGAATTTATTGAAAACCATCCGGAAAATCCCCACATCAATTATGTCAGAAATCCCATTGCCGGCATTCATCAGCTTGAAAAACTCATGGAACACCTTGAACCCAGACTGAAAACCATTCACAACCCAACCCTGGTGATCCAGTCCAGGAAAGATCCTGTGGTAAATCCCAAAGGCACCCTTAAATTGTTTGAACAATTGGGATCTCAAATCAAGGAGTATTATGTTTTTGATTACAACCGTCATGGAATCCTGATCGGAGAGGGTGTCCAAAGAGTTTACAAGGCCATTGAAAATTTTATTGTGCAGTGGATTTGATTTGAAGGACAGTTTGCAATCAGAAGCGACCTAGGATAATATCATCAAAATTTTCATGGTTTGATTTTAAAGGATTCCAATTAAATGGCAGTATTTGAATATAAAGCATTTAACAAAAAAGGAACTAAAATTTCCGGGATTATCGATGCTGAAGGTCAAAATACTGCAAAAATAAAACTTCAATGGTTCCCGTGCTTATGAGATGAATTCCTTGCGAGGCATATCCGGAAGAAGTTTGAGCTATTCTGATGAAGATCATCTGCTCACTGCCGGAACCACTCATTATAGTTATAATTTTGACGGTTTTTTATCTGCAAAAACCCAAGGAACTGATGTAACCACATATAACTATTCCTTAAGGGGTGAACTGTTATCCGTGGTTTTACCTGAAGGAAATCAAATAGAGTACATACACGATCCTCTTGGCAGAAGAATCGCTAAGAAAACAAATGGCATCATCACAGAAAAGTACTTATGGGAGGGCCTGACACGCTTATTGGCTGTGTATGATGCCAACGATACCCTCATGATGCGGTTTGAATATGCCGATGCTCGAACTCCCATTGCCGTTGAAAAACAAGGGACACGGTTTCAGTATATGATGATTCTCATGATAGACCAAAGCA
>JAHJLN010000156.1 GCA_018821715.1 Pseudomonadota bacterium
AAAGCATTCTGCCAGCAGTTATCATCCTATGTGGGGTAAATATTCAATTGAGCAAATTTTTGAAGAACTCCAACTTTTCTTTGCTAATCATCCAGCATCAAATGGAAAGAATATTAATTTTTCTGGAAAATACCATCTGATCACAATTAAAACAGATATCGCTTTATTGTTGCGGGTACTTTGCAATATGATAATAAATGCCTTGGAAGCGACAGAAAAAAAATCTTCGATCAAAGTTTGGACTGAACAAGAAGGCGACTTTACGAGTTTTTTTGTGTGGAATTCCCAGCACATACCTCAAGATATAGCCAATAGAATTTTTCAGCGGAATTTCAGCACAAAAGAACAATCAGGAAGAGGCGTTGGAACCTATTCCATGAAACTATTTGGAGAAAAAATTCTGAGAGGACAGGTAAGTTTTACATCTTCAAAAGAGGATGGCACTACTTTTAAATTTATCCACCATTGATCATGATTAAGTATACAATGTTTAATGGGAATTTTCTGGTTTTTAATCGATCTTTTGAATATTCAGTAGTGACTATTTGTCTATAAGTCCTATGGTCTGACATGGTGAGCACTATAACGTGCAGTCCACCCTGGATTAAATATTTGACTGCCGCAATAGACAGACATGCTTGGAAATGTTCGATAGTGGCACTTCTCCCGCCAATAAGGGTGGTTTGTCACCCTCTATAAATGAGTGACCATCTGCCGGTATCGCTTCATTATCTGACCCATGACAGGTTCAAGTTCATCCGGTTGAATGACCAGCAGATCCCCTGCCTGGGCTTTTGAAAAAATATAATCAACCGCTTTGTCCGGTTCAGAAACGATTTCAATCCGGTTTTCCTGAAGCCCGCCTTGAATCAGTCCCTTGTGAACTATCTTCTGGGTTTCTCCCACAGGTCTGTGACGGGGATCAAAATCCGCCAGGATGATATAATCGTATACCAAAGCCAGGGCCTTGCCAAATTCAATGAGTTGTTCATCGGTCCTGCTGCCGGTTCCATGACATAACCCGATCTTTCTGCCGGAAGAGAGGCGTGGCAGTAATTTTGCCAGGGCACGAGCCGATTCCGGATTATGGCCATAGTCCAAAAGGACCTTGTATTGTTGAAAATCAAATAAATTCATGCGACCGGGGTTCTGGTTTACAGAAGGATAAAAAGTCATGATTCCGTTTCTAATCTGTTCCATGGGCAGGTTCAAACCGTGGAGGGCTCCGATGGCTGCCAGGGCATTGGAAATGTTAAAGTCGATAATTCCGCCAAATGTAATGGGGATTTCTTCAAGCGTGCAGACAACGATGTCCAATTCACTTTTTCTGATGACGGCATTCCGTTCGGCCACCGTAATAACGGTTCCCCCTTTTTTTACATGGGTGACAATTTTTTCATTGCCGGGATCCAAGGAAAATAAAATAACATTTCCCCGGGCACGGTCCAGGACACTCATGGTCATGCTGTCATCTGCGTTTAAAACCGAGGTCCCGGTTTTTTTGACGACTTCTATTACCGTGGATTTTACCAGGGATAACTCTTCCTGGGATTCAATCCAGTCACACCCCAGGTGGTCCTTTCCAATATTCAACAGCACACCCACATCCACTTCATCAACACCAAGGCCCCTTCTTGCGATTCCTCCCCGGGCGACTTCCAGTACAATGTGGTCCACGTTAGGTTCCCTTAAGACAATCCCGGCGCCATCCGGGCCGCTGTAATCTCCGGTCAAAATGGAGTTCCCATCAATTAAAACGCCGGTCGTGCAGGCCAGACCCACTATTTTTCCCGAATACTTTAAAGTATGGGCAAGCAGTTTACTGGTCGTTGTCTTGCCGTTTGTTCCGGTCACAGCCACAACAGGAATCCGGGCATATCCGCCCGGGAAAAGCATATCCACCATCTGCTTTGCAACGTTCCTGGGTTGGCCGGTTGTCGGCTCCAGGTGCATCCGGAACCCGGGTGCGGCATTGACTTCAACTACTTTTATGCCGGATGGGCCGAGGGGAAGCGATATGTCCTGGGCCAGGGCATCTACACCCACACAATCCAGTCCGATTATCCGGGCAGCGCGTTCAGCCATCCTGCGGATTTCAGGATTCACCTCATCGGTTACATCGGTAGCAGTTCCCCCTTGACTTAAGTTGGCCGTGGCCTTCAGGTATACTTTCTCCCCTGCCGCAGGCTTGGAATCCAGGGAAAATCCTCTCAGGGTCAGGAGCCGTTCGGTCATTTCATCAATCTCGATTTGTGTCAGAACTTTTTCATGCCCAAATCCGCGAAGCGGATCTGAATTGACCATTCCAATGAGGTCTTTTATGGAGGAGGTTCCGTCACCAATGATGTGAGCCGGCTCACGCCTGGCCGCAGCCACCATTTTTCCATCTATGACCAGAAGGCGAAAATCACCCCCATGAACATACTCTTCAACAATTACATCCGGGTAAAAGGCTTTGGCCACGTAAAAAGCCATTTTTAGCTGATCCGTATCAATCACATTGATGGTAGATCCATTGCCGTGATTCCCGACATCCGGCTTGACCACAACAGCAGCATTGATTTCATTAAAAACAGCCATGGCCTCTTCCAGGGTTGTAACCACTTGACCCTTTGGAACCGGGATCCCGGCTTTTTTCAAATGGGTCTTCACCCTTGTCTTTTCATCGGCAATTTCCACTGCAATGGCTGAAGTATTACCGGTTATAGAGGCCTGAATCCGTTTTTGATGGGCACCATACCCCAACTGGATATAACTTTCCTCATTCAGCCGGATAAAGGGAATGTCTCTTGATTTGGCTTCCTTAACAATACTCCATGTCGTGGGCCCCAGCATATGGTCTTCGCGTAAAATTTTGAGATCAGAAATAATCCGGCTGACATCAAATCGCTCTTCTTTGGCCATGGCTTCGAATATGGATACTGCGTCTTGAGCTGCTTTTAATCCTGCAGATTCTACAAGGTATCTGAAGACCACAATATAAACTCCCTTTTGCAATGTCCCCAGGGTTTTCCCGTATCCGACTGCCATTCCAGCCAGGCATTGAAGTTCTATGGCAATATGCTCAATAATATGACCGGCCCAGGTTCCCCTCTCAAGCCTCTGGATAAATCCGCCGGGTTTCCCTATGGAGCATCCGTGGTCTTTGAGGGTCGGCATAAGTTGAACCAGTCGATCTGAAAAGCCGTTGATTTTATCTGAAGGGCGGCTCTCGTAGTCCTTAATATCTAAAACCATGAATATGGCCGAATGCCGGGTATATCGATTGGGGCCGCGCAAAGCTCTCAACTCTTTTATGTCTATCATCTGTCTTCTCCGATGTTATGATGATGGTATTAAAAACCGTCTTTTTTTGAAATTGTACCCATATCCGTTAACCAGTGAATGGATTCGCACATTTTCCACGGCAATGGGGCCGCCCGGTTTAATATCCATTATGTTGGAATGGGCAATATCACTGCCGTCAACAATAATGACCTGGCCTGTACCAATGACCTCAACCGTTCCATCTCCCTTGAGAACAACACCTGAATCTTCGCCGATACCAACGCCGATGCAGGTTGGATTCGTTGTAACAATCTGGACCAGACGCCCGATACGGCCCCTTGCCATAAAATGGGTATCAAAAACAATGTTTTTCACAAAACCAAATCCAGATGTCGTGAGGACTCTGCCTTTAAACAGACCTTCTTCACTTTCTCCTTCATAAATCATGGTATCTGAAAATACGGCAGCCCCGGCACTGGTGCCGGCGATGAGGGCTCCGGCTTCAAGCCGGTTTTGAATCGCAGCAAGTGTTTTTGATCCGCCCATAATGGTTGTCAATCTCAACTGGTCACCACCGGTAAGAAAAATCAAATCAACATCTTCAAGGGTTTTGGCCAGTGTTCTGTCATTTGCCTGGGCCCTTGTTTTAATGGTTAAGATCTTTATTTCAGCTGCGCCAAGGGTCGTAAATACCTGTTGATAGTCCTGGCCCCGCTGTTCGGGTTCTTCACTTGCAGTGGTAATGACACCAACCTTGTAATCAGGCTTTCCGACTTCTCTGACAACTCGTTTGAGTACAACCAGTTCATTCACCTTGTCTTCATTCCCGCCGATGGCAATGAGACGCCCTAGAAAAAAAGGATTTGCCGCCATAACTATTTTTTCTCCGTAAGATATGACCATGCCATGCCGTTACGGGCATTTGACCCCAATTCATCCCGGGTTAAAATAATGAGTCCTATATCAACAGAACTGTCAAACAGGGTCATGGCCTTTTGTGCTGCCTTGTCCGCACTCATCTTTCCTTCAAGCCAGCCATAGACTTCTCTTGCCAGGAATTTTAAAGCGATAAATTCACCTTCTCCTGTGCAGGCAACTGCTCCTGCAGGGCCACAGAACAGGCCGCATCCGGGAAGGGGGACATCCCCCACCCTTCCTATGGCCGCTTTTTCAAGCCCGCCGGAACTTAAGGCCGCAGCAAAGGTTGTTCCGTCAAAGGCCACTGATCCCACTGTATCGCAGGAAGAGGCACATGGCTTTTTAGCATCAGGACCCTTTAACAGCATTACCGGTATATTCTGTTCTTTTGCAAAAAACCGGGCACCATCGCCTACAAGGAGAATATGGGGAGAAAAAAGCAATACCCCCTGGGCCAGATCAACAGGGTTTTGGATGCCTTCAATGCCTGCAACAGCCCCAAATTGACCATTGCTTGTCATACAGGAGGCATCCTGCTGAATGGTGCAGCCGTCAGCCCTGAGTTGTGAGCCAAGCCCGGCATTAAACCGGGGATCATCTTCCAAATATCTTACCGCACGAACCACTGCAGATAAAGCAGGTTGGCCATTTTCCATTAATGCCATCCCGACTTTTGCGGCCGATTGCGGCCCGTCGGAATGATGAGGATCAGATCCGGAACCGCCATGGGTTAAAATGGCCCGTTGAAATTTTTGCACCTATGACCTCCGATTTTAATTATGCAACTCAACTATCTGCATGCTGTTTATGAAACAGGTGGGTTATCATCACATTTATCTTGTATGATAGTCTTATGTGCCTGATTAAGCAAGCAAAGAGAAAACATATAAAAATACCATCCTTGACTCTGATCAATTCAATGGTCTATACTCAGTGGATAAATAAATCATTAATTTGTGGGTTAATCAAAAAGAAAGAAAACAGTGCAAGATCCTTTTTGGGTTGTTTTTTAAACTTAGGTTAAAATGATTCTTGTAATAGGCGAAATACTGTTTGATCTGTTTACCGACCACAAAAAGTTAGGTGGGGCTCCGTTTAACTTTGCCTTTCATTTGAAGAAATTGGGATTTCCGGTCCGGTTTGTTTCCCGGGTGGGAAAGGATGCACTTGGCAGGGAAATTTTATATTTTTTAAAGCAGCATCAATTTGATTTATCCGATATTCAGGTAGATCCGGATCATGATACCGGCACAGTTAAGGTGACCATGTCCCATGAAGGTCACGCGTTTGCCATAACACCGGATACGGCCTGGGCCCATCTTGCCTTTGACAGGGGGCTTTCAGCCCTTTTACAGCAATCGTGTGAACTTCTTTATTTCGGCAGCCTTATCCAGCACAACAAAAAGGGAATCACCCTGATTCAAAAGGTAATGGGCCAAAAACAATCAGGGACAACGGTTTTTTGTGATCTTAATCTACGCCCGGGGTTCTATGGTCCTGCGGTTATCAAGGCAGCGCTCAGGCTCTCGGATATCCTTAAATTGAGCCGGGAGGAGTGGCTGGAAATCTCAGATATCAAAATCAGTGAAACACTGAACAAGGAAGTCATGGGCCCGTTCATGACAGCCCATGACCTTGAATTGATTGTTTTGACCCTGGGAAGCCTTGGCAGTCAATGGATCACCCGTGAAAAAAGTTATTGTTGCCCTCCTCTTTTACTGAAAAAGGTTGTGGATACTATTGGTGCAGGGGATGCATATGCTGCCGTATCTGCAGCCGGATGGCTGAAAAAACTGCCCATTGACACCATTATGGACCTTGCCAGTGAATTTGCAGGGCAAATTTGCGGGATCAAAGGGGCGTTGCCGGAAGATGAGCGTATTTATAATGACGTAAGACAGAGGATACAAAAAAGATGATACCTGAAAAAGGACTATATATTCAGATGTTCAGCATTCACGGACTGGTTCGGGCCGAAAACATGGAACTGGGATATGATGCAGACACCGGCGGTCAGATCAAATATGTGGTGGAATTGTGCAGGACCCTGTCTGGCAATGATCAGATTCGAAAAATAGATTTGTTCACACGGCTGATCAAGGATAAATCCTATTCTGATGATTATGGACAGCCTATAGAACAGGTGAATGAAAAATTCCGTATTGTACGGATTCAGTGTGGGGGGAAAAAGTATATTCGCAAAGAATTGCTCTGGCCCCATTTGGATGAATTTGTGGATAAAACCATTATTTTTATCCGGCAGGAAAAAGATATTCCAGATATTGTTCACGGCCACTACCCGGACGCAGGGCATGTGGCCATGGAGCTGGGCAGTTTCTTTGGTGTTCCCCTGGTCTATACCGGGCATTCACTGGGCCGGTCCAAGAAGGCACGGCTGCTGGAGGATGGATATGATCTTGTCGAGATGAATCGAAAACTGAAAATTGATCACAGGATTGACACAGAGGAACATATCCTTAAATCCGCAGACCGGGTCATTACCAGCACCCGCCAGGAAATCGAAGGGCAGTACGGGATGTACCGCAACCGAACTCTGCCCACGTATAAGGTCATTCCGCCGGGCATCGGTATTGTGCGGTTTTATCCCTATTACCATGACACCTTTTCCAGCAGCACGGAAGAAGAAGAGGCCCTGTATGCCAAGGCATCGGTAATTCAGGAATTGAACCGATTTTTTACGCACCCGGACAAACCTTTTATTCTGGTTCTCTGTCGTCCGGACAAACGAAAAAATATCCAGGGCCTGGTAAAAGCCTATGGTGAAGATGCTGAACTCCAGACCATGGCCAACCTTGCCATATTTGCCGGTATCCGGAAAGATATTTCCGATAAAGAGGAAACCGAGCGGGATGTCCTTACGCAAATGCTGCTGTTAATGGATAAGTACAATCTGTATGGGAAAATGGCCATTCCCAAGAAACATGATTTTGAGCACGAGGTTCCTGAACTCTACCGGATTGCTGCAGAAAAAAGGGGCGTATTTGTCAATCCCGCGTTAACAGAGCCTTTTGGTTTGACCCTGCTGGAAGCACTGGCCTGTGGTCTGCCTATCGTTGCCACCAATGACGGCGGTCCAAAAGATATCGTTCACAACTGCCAAAGCGGCACATTGGTGGACCCCACAGACACTGTAAAAATGGCTTTGGCTATCAAGGATATCATTGTTCACCCGGATAAGTGGAATCAATTTTCAAAAAACGGCATCCTGAATACCCGGAAATTTTATTCCTGGGTGAGTCATGTCGAATCCTATTGCACTGAGATGAAAGACGTCTGCCGCCAATATGAGAAATCGTTTATCACCGCTGTAGAACCAAAGCAGAGCATTGGCAAGCGCCTGGCAAAACTTGATTATATGCTGATCACCGATATTGACAACACCCTTTTGGGGGGAAACCCGGAAGAACTTCATGCTCTAATGGATTTGCTTGAAAAAAATGTAGGGAAGATAGGGTTTGGTGTGGCCACGGGAAGGCTATTCGAATCTGCCCTGGATATTCTTACCACCCACGGGATACGGATACCGGACATCGTTATATCCGGTGTGGGCAGCCGGATCAGTTATGGTGATTCCCTGGATCATGACAAGGGGTGGGAGACCCATATTTCAAAAAACTGGGACCCAGGCCTGATCGTCTCCCGGCTCAAAGAGATTGATTTTATCCGTCCCCAGGAAGCAGGTGCTCAAACAGCGTATAAAATCAGTTATACCATGGCACCGGGGAAGGACAGGCTGGCCAGGATTCACCATGTATTGACCCAAAACAGATTTAAGTACACCCTGATCTATTCCCAGGATCAGCACTTGGATATCTTACCGTACAGGGCCTCAAAGGGAAAAGCCATCCGGTACCTGAGCTATAAATGGGGACTGCCTTTAAAAAATATTCTGGTGTGCGGTGATTCAGGCAATGATGCAGAAATGCTCAAAGGAGAACCCCTGGGGGTTGTGGTGGGAAATTACAGTCCTGAACTTGAGAGCTTAAGATCTGCAAAACAGATCTATTTTGCAAAAAAATCTTATGCCGGCGGCATGATGGAGGGTATCCTTCATTATCAATTTATCCAAAAAGCAAAGGAAATGGTGACCCATGGCAATTAAAAATAAAATTCAATTGATTACATATCCTGACAGTTTCGGTGCCAACCTGCCGGAGCTGCATTATGTCTTGCGTAAATATTTTTTCAAAGCCGTTGGCGGCGTTCACCTGCTTCCTTTTTATCCGTCCTCTTCAGACAGAGGATTTGCTCCGTTGACCTATGATGAAGTGGACCCTGCATTCGGCACATGGGAGGATGTGGAAAAGATCGGCCAGGATTTTGATCTGATCATTGATTTTATGGTCAATCACATCTCCCGGCAGTCTGTTTTTTTCCAGGACTATATTGCAAAAGGACCTGACAGTGAATATGCAGATATGTTCCTGAGTTTTGATAAACTTGCTCCCAACGGCTGGATAAAGGACGAGGACCTGGAAAAAGTATACACCCGGAAACCCCGACCGCCCTACCAGACATTGGAACGGCCCAATGGTACCCTGGAAAAAATATGGTGTACCTTTGATCATGAACAAATTGATCTGGATTATAATTCGCCCAAAACCCGGGAAATCATGCGTAAGTTTCTGATCCGATTGGCAAGAAATCGCCCTAAAATGATCCGGCTGGATGCCATTGCGTATATCACCGTGGAACTGGGTACCAATTGTTTTTTTCTGGAACCAAAGATCTGGGAACTTTTGGAGTGGTTCAACGATTATGCCGCAGCCTTTGACACCCAGATCCTGCCGGAAGTGCATGAGCATTATTCATATCAGTTAAAACTGGCGGCAAAGGGGTACTGGTGCTATGATTTTGCCCTTCCCATGCTGGTTCTTCATGCCATGTATGCGGGGAAAACCAGGACGCTGAAGTCCTGGCTGAAAAAATGTCCCAGAAAACAGATCACAACCCTGGATACCCACGACGGAATCGGTGTGGTGGATGTAGACGGTTTGTTAAATCAGAATGAAATTGATCAGACCATTGAAAAATTGTATGAAAAAGGCTCCAATATAAAAAAAACCTATTCCGGGCCGGACTATCAGAATCTGGATATTTATCAGGTTAATTGTACCTATTATTCAGCCTTGGGGTGTAATGATGACGCATATATTGCCGCCAGAACCATCCAGTTTTTTTCGCCCGGAATCCCCCAGGTCTATTATGTCGGTCTGCTGGCTGGAGAGAATGATATTGATTTGTTGGAAAAAACAAAGCTGGGCAGAAATATCAACCGTCACAATTATACGATAGAAGAAATTCGGGAAGATATTAAAAAGCCGGTGGTTCAACGTCTTTTAAAACTCATGGAATTTCGCAACAGTTATCCTGCATTTAATGGAGAATTCAACTTGTTCAAATCCAGGGATACGGAATTGAATTTGGAATGGACCTTTAAAAAATATATTGCCACCGCCTATATCAATGTAAAATCCTATGAGACAAAAATTACCTATACAGATCCTGTTGCTTCTCGAATAGTTGATTTTGAAGTTTAAAAAGCTACCAATTTAAAAAAAGGACGCTGCCAATATGACGAAGATATGGCCGTATGTTTATAAACCGGCAATTGCATTTATGGTTCTGATAATCGTGTTAATGTTTTCAGGATGTGAGCGTCAGGCCGGTAAACTTCCTGATTTTGGAACTGTTCAGGGAACTATAGAAAGAAAAACGCTTTTTTTTGAGTTTATGAGTCCCTTGATAAAGGCTGAAAACGATAGAATCCGACACCAGCGGTCACGGCTGGTTAACCTTTATCAGCAGTTCACTGACGACAGCCGGCCCCCCGGGTGGCTGGATCGGCGATGGCTTAAACAACTCGCAGCAGACTATGACGTTGAATTTTCAGAACCCTATGGACAGGAGCAATGGCAGTCTCTGCTGCGACGGGTGGATATTGTACCCCGGGAACTGGCCCTTATTCAGGCTGCAATGGAATCAGCCTGGGGGGATTCCCGGTTTGCAAAGGAAGGGAACAATCTGTTTGGTGAGCATTGCTCTGATCCAGGCTGTGGTATTGTACCCGAGGATCGCAGCCCTGACAAGGCATATGAGGTTGCCGTATTTCAATCTCCGTTAGAATCCGTTTGCAGCTATATCCATAACCTGAATACCCACGATGCATATAAAAATTTCCGCCACACAAGATCTCAATTCCGGAAGCAGGAGAAAAAACCTGACGGTTATTCTCTTGCAAAAACCCTTATGGCGTATTCGGAAAGAGATAACGACTATATTCGTGAAATTCAGGACATGATTACGGATAACAGAGAACTGATGGGTGCATTATGAAACCCTGCAACAGATGCAGGACAACCGGTTGTCTTCTGGTTTCAGTGATTTTTTTGTATGCCGCTTGTTTTGCTGCTGCCGCAGATCATGCGGTAATCCTTCAATACCATCATTTCGGCAGCGACACACCACCGTCCACCAGTGTAACACTGGAACTATTTGACAATCATCTGGCATATCTGGACAAAAACAATTTTATTGTGTGGCCGCTTAGCAGGATTGTATCCCATCTTCTGGAAAAAAAAGAGCTTCCTGTAAAATGCGTGGCCATCACCATTGACGACGCCTATCGGTCAGTTTATGAAAGAGTATTTCCGCAGCTTCAAAAATATGGCTGGCCCTTCACTGTATTTGTGACGACAGAAGGGGTGGACAACGGTTTTGCCGATTATTTGACCTGGGAGCAGATGAGGGAGATGACAAAGAAGGGGGTGACTTTTGCAGGACACAGCCATACCCATTCTTATCTGCGTTTGCACAACAAGGGGGAATCAAAAATAAAATGGCAGGACCGCGTGACCCGGGATATCCTTGCTTCCTTTGAAAGAATCAAGGCTGAGATTGGCCAGGATTCAAGGTTGTTTGCCTATCCGTATGGGGAATATAATAATGAACTCAAAAGAATCATCCTTGATCAGGAACTCATCGGTTTCGGGCAGCAGTCGGGTCCAGTGTGGTCCGGGAGTGATTTCGGGGCTTTGCCCAGGTTCCCCATGTCGGCCGGGTATGCACAAATGGGTGAGTTTAAGACAAAGGTGAACAGCCGCCCCCTTCGGGTTATCTCTTCAGAGCCGGATGATCCTGAACTACCGGAAAATGTGGACAAACCCATCCTGCGGTTGAACATTTCCCATGGTGACTATCTAAAAGATACCCTGACCTGTTATTTAAGCGGTCAAGGCCCCATCAGACTAAAATGGATAGACCGCAACAACGGCATTGTTGAAGCAGTCAGTGATACGCCTCTCCCCAAAGGCCGCAGCCGGTACAATTTTACGGCAAAGCACAGGAGCCGGCCCGGATATTTCTGGTACAGTCATCTGTGGATCAGGGATTGATTATTTTTAAAGGTCTGTTGTTTTAACGGCGTCTTGAAGCGTCATTCTTGAAAAATCGTGCCCTAAAGAAAAGCGGTATTGGGCAACAAATAGAAAGGATCAATTAAATGAATATCATTCAAGACTTTCTAAGTAATTTTACTTGGGATACCATTGTTAAGACCGGACTGCGAATCTCTATGCTTCTTGTTTTAGCCTTGATTGCGATGAAGTTGATTCAAAAGTTTCTTCAGCGTCTCGAAAAACATCTGATTAAAAAAAGTGCGGACGAGGGAGAACCGCCCTCGGAATCTGAAAAACGTGTTGAAACTATTGTTCGTTTGATAAAACAAGCTTGTCTGATTGCTTTGTGGTTGACCTTTGGTTTAGTCATTATAAGAGAATTTGGAATTGACATTGGGCCAATTATTGCCAGTGCCGGTGTTGTCGGCCTTGCTATTGGTTTTGGCGCCCAAAACCTGGTTCGTGATATTATTTCCGGTTTTTTTATCATTCTGGAAAACCAAATCCGAGTTGGGGATGTTGCCATTCTCAATGGGACAGGTGGTCTTGTAGAAAAAATAAATTTTCGCACGACCGTGCTTCGAGACTTAGGGGGTGTGGTACACATCTTTCCAAATGGGGTAATAACCACATTAAGTAATTTAACAAACGGATGGTCTGCCTATGTTTTTGATATAGGTGTTGCGTATAAGGAAAATACCGATCATGTCATAGAAGTCATGCAAGAAGTTGGTAAAACAATGCGAGCGGATGAAAAGTTTGGCAAAAGCATGCTTGAAGACCTTGATACTTTTGGTGTAGACAAGTTTGATGATTCTTCCATCGTCATTAAAGGACGGATCAAAACAAAACCAAGCAAGCAATGGGAAGTGGGTCGGGAGTTCTTGCGAAGAGTTAAATATGCCTTTGATAAAAACAATATTGAAATACCTTTTCCACATCACTCAATATATTTTGGAGAGAAAAGCAAGCCCTTTGATTTACAAGTATTGGAAAAATTGCAAAACCAGGAAAAACCAAACGATTGAAATGATAGCCTTATGTGCCTGATGAAACAAGCAAAGGAGAACACTTTAAAAAAAAGACGGTTCTAACCGGACCGCTCTTTTTTCCATCTTAAAATCGATCGTAACCCTTCTTTGGCAACTCTCCTGCCCTGGGCTTCATCCGATAATGCAAAATTGACGGCATTTATGGCATCAAGGTTTCTTTTTGTGCTTTTTTCAAATGCTTCCCGATTGAGAATTTCACGGAAAATCGTTTTAAATTCCTTGAGCCTGTTTTTCGTAAAAATCTTTTTAAATGCAATTTGCGGCTGCTGTTCATGTCCTGATTCATCCAGACGCTTAAGGATATAGAAGAGCGTTCTAACCGTCGGTTTAAACCCAAAGGATTTTTCCAGTAATGTTAAAAAGGCATCCGATATGGCGGGTTGAACAGGTTTTACCACGGCAGGTTGTTTTGTTTTGGGTAATTTTGAAAGCCTGTGTGCCTCTGTCTGCCGGCACAGGTGTTCTGCCTGGAGAGCCGCCGCCTGGAGATAAGCACTTAGATTGTAGAATCCGGTATGGATATGATCAGGGAGCGTATCCCCGCTTCTGCTGAATACATACCTGTATTTGTGATCGATTTCACCCCAGGCTTCTTCCAGGATGGTCCGCAATTGAAGCTCTATCTGGAGTTCTTTTATGCCATCCGGGGCATCGGCATTTTGGCCCAGTGCAACCTGGTAGTGAATGGACGAATACCCGCTGTAACGAAGGTTAAGATCTTCGGGAATCGTCTCCCCCGGGTCCACCGGCAGGATAAAGGATCTCTTGTGATCCGGTTTCCGGATAAACCGCAGGATTTTTTCATCCGCCAGAAGGCCAAGATAGGCTTTAAGAGTGTCAATATCGGAAAGGCGAAGGCAGATCAGTCTGATTCCCAGAAGGTCCCCGATTCTTTCCTGGTAATTCTTCAGAGTAATCAGCGTCTCATCACCCTTGACCTGTTTGTTTTCTTCATTGATCTTCTCTATGAGTCTGACCTTGTCTTTAATGCGGTAGAGGATGGTGTGAAGGCTCTCTTTTGGGGTTGAAGGATCATCTTTGATCAGATGGATCATATAATCTGCAAGTTTTTCATATCTTTGTTTTTCTTTAAGAAACGAGATTAAAATCGCTTCCTTCTGTCGTTTTCTCATATGGCGTGTCTCCTTGGGAGCATCAAATGATTTTTAAACCTTCCTTTGACAAAAAGCAATGATCAATCTATTGTACTAGGTGTTTAAATTTGTGTTCCAGCATTGAGCAAACTCTTTTGGTTTCCTATGTGCTCATGTTTTTAAGAAAGGATCTGATCTGTGCAAAAAGCATTTTTGGATATTTTCAACAGCATCCTGAATTCCATTCGTGAACTGCTTATGGTGCTTGATTCCAACTTTAAGGTGGTCGCTGCCAATCCATCTTTCTACAAGATATTTTGTGTTACACCCCAGGAGACCGGGACCGACAAGGGACTTGTGGCTCACGCCATTCACAGCTTCAGCAAACGTAAAAATAGGGCCATTGTAAAAATAAACTGTGCCGCCCAGCCCTCAAACCTGATTGAAAGCGAATTGTTCGGCTATGAAAAAGGGGCGTTTACAGGTTCCAGCTCCCGGCACCGGGAACGGTTCTTTTTTGTTTAAAAATAAGGGTGAGTATGAACAAAAAAAATTCACAAAAAAAGCGTAATCAATTGCGCAGCCAGGCTGAAGAATTATTAAAAGATCAGAGTTTAATAAAGGCGGCTGCAGATTTTGAAGATCCGCTCAAATTAATTCATGAACTTGCGACCTACCAGATTGAACTGGAATTGCAGAATGAGGAACTCAATTATTCTCAGCAGGAGTTGATGAGATCTCAGATAAAATATACACAGCTTTATGACTTTTCACCTGTGGGCTATATCTCCCTGAGCTTAAAAGGAATGGTTCAAAATGCCAATCTGACCTTTGCAGATATGCTGTCAACGCAGAGGCGTCTGCTGATAGACCAGCCGCTATCCGCTCATGTTGTTTTTAAAGACCAGGATATTTTTTACCGGCATTTGCGAGATCTTTTTGACTCAAAAACAAAACAGATTTGTGAACTGCGCATGAATAACAAAGACGGGAAAATACTTGAGGTGCGGTTGGAAAGCACTGTTGTCTTGGACGAAAAAGAAGAACCAGTGCAATACCTGACTGTGGTCATGGATATTTGCGAACGCAGGCAGGCAGAAGAAAAACTCCGGCAATTTAAAAGCATCGTGTCCAGTTCATTCGACCTGATGGCACTGATCGACACCAACTTTAGATATCTTGCCGTTAACGACACCTACCTGAATTTTCACGGTAAAACCCGTGATGAGATCATCGGGCATTCGATATCTGAAATTTTCAACAAAGCGTTTTTCAGAGAAACAATCAAACCCAATGCTGAAAATTGTATGGCCGGATATAATGTCCGCTACAGCACGTGGTTTGAATTCCCAACCATGGGACGTCGATACCTGGACGTTGAGTATTCACCCTATAAAAGTGCTGACAAAAAGATCAAAGGGTTTGTTGTCAATGCCCGTGACAGTACCGATCTCAAACAGAGTCAAACTTTATTGGAACGGAACAGGCTTCAACTGGAAACTGTCCTGAACAATATTGATTTATCTATCTATATCACCGATCTAAAATCAAATAAGATCCTTTTTATGAACAAACACTTAAAACAGTATTATAATGAAGACCTGATCGGCAAAGTCTGCTGGAAGTCATTCCATGAAAATCAGGATGGTCCCTGTGAATATTGTGCAAATGAAAAATTGACAGTCGCGGATGGAAAGCCGAAAGCCCCCAATATAACACAGATTTACAATCAAAATCGAAATAAATGGTATGAAAAGAATGACTCGACGATTCCATGGATAGACGGCACTCTCGTGCATTTAGGCATTACAACAGACATCACTGAAAGAAAGAAGTTAGAAGAAAAACAAAAACGGATTAAAACAATTCTTGAAGAGAAAGTGAGGAGAAGGACTGCTGATTTGGAAGATATGAATGCTGCCTTGAAAGTGCTGTTAATGAAAAGACAGGAGGATAAAGATGAGATGGAAGATAAGATCTTTTCCAACCATAAATTATTAATTTCCCCCATTCTTGACAACCTGAAAAAAAACCTTTCACGAGAAAACGACAAGGAAATGATAAACATTCTGGAATCAGAGTTGAATAATCTTATATCTCCATTTTCAAAGAAATTATCTGATCAGATGATCAATTTAACCCCCACTGAGATGCATGTTGCCAATCTGATTAAACTGGGGAAAACCAACAAGGAAATTTCAACTATGTTGGATAGCTCTGTCCATACCATAGCCCGTCATCGCGAGAATATCCGGAAAAAAACAGGCTTAAAGAATAAAAAAACAAATCTTCGGTCATTCCTGTTGACCCTGAATTAAAAGAAACTCAGGCCGGAATACCAGGGACAGGGACTATGGAAACGGTTGTCACCGGAACAGGAGGATTTTTTCCAAATTCCCCATACCATGATTCATGATGGGTTATTCAATATACCCTTTTCCCCGGCATTGCGGACACTCTGTATCCGGTTCACACTGGCAGTCCTGAATCTCTTCTTCCTTGTCATTGCTTCTCCATTCAGCATTGCATTCACAATTGCCTGCAATGATTTTATTGCCCTTGCAGGTCGGGCAGACTTTATCGGATGTCATTATATGCTCTCCTTTATAACCGTGTCCGGTCGTCCGGATAACCTTTATCACCTGCTCAAAACAGGGAATCCCGCATTTTTCCAAGCCTCAAAACCGCCGCCGAGGACCTTTACATTTTCAAACCCCAGCTTTTTATACTGTTCTGCCATACCTGCAGAACTGCCTTCAGCCGGTCAGGCACAGTAGAAAAAAATCTCCTGGTTCTTATCCAGATCACTGGTTTTTGATTTAAACTCCCTCAAGGAAATAGCGCCTCCCAGATGATATTTTTCAAATTTATTATCATCGTCATACGCACAGACAAACAGGGCTGTTCCTGCCATTACCTTTTTCCTGATTTCTGAAGATTGAATACGTTCAATCGTCATAATTTATTCTCCTTATTTTATGGAAACATAAAATTTCCTGGGTTATGTGCCGCTGATCAGAGGAACCAACAAGCGGATCTTGGATTTTTTCCGGAATCCTGACAAACTTATTGCAGTGGGGACATGTAAGCGCAAGGCTTGAAACAAATCCTTTAAATATTTCTTTGTTACAAAAAGAGCAGCGGTATGTTTTTAATTTTTCAGACTGAATATTCATGTATAATTCTATCCCCAGGCGGTCCCAGACCAATTCTCCTTCCTATATTTCAAACCGCTTTATGCAATCTGATTCTCTGAGATATTCTTTTCTTTGCCCTGTGATCTTCAATGTAAATAACCGGGTTAGCTGTTTTTTGCACCAAGCGTTCCTGTATTCTTAGAAGCTGTTCCACGGTTATATAATAATTTGCAGCATGGGTGAAAACCACGCCGGGTATTCCCGGATTGAAAAAGACCAGATTTTTATTCGGCAAATAACCATTCATATAGTGCCTCCTGTGACCTTGAAAAATTATTGTATTAAAAATAATCGCTTCCATGCTACTCCTGCTTGTCAAATCACTCCTGCCTTCAAAAGGCTGGTGTGCTCATTTACGGTTTGTCTATTATTTGTCGGATCATTTTTGCAATATCCGATACCGATACCGGTTTTTCAATATACCCGGCAATTCCAAGCTGTCGTGCCCTATCCTCATCAATCAGAGAACTGTGGCCCGTGCTGATAATAATCGGGATATCGGGCCGGATGTTCCGCAATGCTTCAACCAATTCTATCCCAGTCATGTTCGGCATGGTCATATCGGTTACGACCACATCAAAATAACCAGGATTCAACATAAATAATGCCAACGCATCTTTTGGATCAGTCAGGGCTTCAACCTGGTACCCAAAAAGCTTCAAGGCTTCTTCAGCCACCTGGGTAATGTCTACTTCATCATCCACAAAAAGAATTTTCTCCGTACCACGGACAAATTCATACAGGAATTCTTTTTGTGTTTCAGGCTTCTGCTCAATCATGGGAAAAAACATTGTGAAACAGGCCCCTTTCCCTGGTTGTCCGGTAACGGCAATTGCCCCATTGTGATTTTTGATGACACCGTGTACAACGGCCAATCCCAGACCTGATCCTTTTCCAACGTCCCTGGTTGTAAAATAAGGATCAAATATCTGGTCCATGATTTCAGGAACAATACCCGGACCATTGTCGCTCACTGTTATTGTTACATAATCTCCGGCTTTCAGACCCGGATAGTGAACAACCGCGCCTTGCTCTAAAAATTGAGTTCCCATCTTGATTTCGATGATACCACCGGTTTTTTCCATTGCCTGGGCGGCATTGGTGCACAGGTTTATCAGAATCTGGCCGAACTGGATCGGGTCTGCCAGGATTATCGCCCCGGTATCAGGAAGATGTGTGCGGATATCTATGGTTGCCGGAATCAATGACCGTAACAATTTAAAGGTTTCATTCAGCACTGAGGCAACCTCTATCGGTTTTTGTACCTGTTCGGTCCTGCAACTGAAGTTGAGGAGCATCTTCACAATGCCGGCTGCCCTTAGAGCTGCTGTTTTGATGACGTCAAGCTTGGGATAAAAAGGATTCGATTCCAGAATGTTCTGCATGAGAAGCTCGACATTTCCGAGAATGATGTATAGGATATTATTGAAATCATGGGCCACGCCCCCGGCAACCGTGGTGATGGATTTCATTTTATGGGCCTGGTAAAGTTGTTTCTGCAGATTTTCCCGTTCTTTTTCCCCTTGTTTGCGCTCGCTGATGTCTATGACCACTGTTCGGTATTGTTCCGGTCTGCCGATCTGATATGACAGGATGGTACTTTCCAATTGCACATAAAAAGGTGACTCGTTTGTTTTTTTCATGCGCAGTTCACAGATTTGTCTTGTTTTTGTATCGGTAAGACGTCTTCTGTGCTGATAATAAATATCCTGGTCCTCAGAAAGGATATAGCCAGACAAGGACTGGTCTAAAAGAGAACTTCTTTCCACCGATAGCATATCCGCGAAAGTCAGATTGGCATTAAGGATCACGCCTTTGAAGCTGACGGTAAGGTATCCCACGGGTGCAAAATCATAAAGCTCGGTATAGCGGATGTTGGATTTCATCAGTTCCTGCTGTGAGCGGTGCAGTTCTCCATTTTGCAGTTCCAGTTCACTCTGAAATGTTTGAAGTTCATGAATTAATTTAAGCGGGCCATCCATGACTTGCGGTTCGTCGGTAAAATCAGTGTTTATCATCAATGTTTCAGCCTGTTTGCGCAATTGATAAAATTTTTCCCGCGAGCTTATTCTATCCATCATTTAAGTCCTCCACCTGCAAAATTTACTGGTTCGCAATATCAATTAAATAATCGAACAACAGGACCTGAATTTTTTTCCAGCCGGAACTGTCCGTGATGGGTACACTCAGGTTCCCGGATAGACGATGGTATTCAATATATCCATTTATCTGTGGTTTTTCTTTCTTTAGATTTTCCCATATGATCTTTGCCCGGTCAGTTTCCGAAAGAGCGGATATTGCATCTATAACAAACATTTTTCCGCCGTCGGTAAACCGGACAGGGCTGTCATTCAGTGAAAAATTGACAAATGGTTCCATTTCATGTTTCTCCCGTCTTGTTATACTGATTATAAATTTTCAGCTAAGCTATGCCAAACCATTTTTGCCAAAGCGGGAATGAGGAGCATTTTATCGTTTGGGAATTACCGATTTAAGCTGTTTTTTTTAAATACTATAATAAATGATTAAGTCTTTCGTCAATAAATTAGAAAGGCATAAAAAAGCATACATATCGCCTATTCAAAATAGGCGGTGTCCAAAAGAAAAAAGATGTGAGTTGTGTTTTAAAAAACAAGCCTTATCTTATGCTTGTTATGAAGAGGGATGAAAAAAATGATGTAGAATATGTTTCCACGGGCAATTTCTGCTGCCCGGTTGACATAGAGAAAACAGATGCAAATTATGAAAACGGTCTTCTCCTGATCGATATTCCGCTCAAGGATCCGTGGGAAAAGGCTTATAGTGTAGCAATTCACTAAGATCACAGGCTGTTGCACCTCCTTAAGTGCTGTTCGCCTGATGAATCAGTATGTCTGAGCACCATCGCCTATTTCAGATAGGCGATATATATGCTTTTTTATGCGTTTTTCTTTTATTGACATACTCATGAATTATTCATTATAGTTATCCTAAAAACATTCGGTATAAAGGCAGAGTCCCTCTATATGCACCACTGTCACTAAGGTTGAATGCCCCGATGAACAACCGATATTTAACCAAGACTAAGAATTGTTTGTCTGTCTGAAGCTATGTCCATATTCAGGGAGGAGCCTCCCAGACGATCAATCAGGTGAGCAGTTCGCCGATTCAGTTTAACCTTTCTGAAGTCGGCAAGGCACCATGGTAAAATCAGCCGGTGGCTGGGCAGGCAATTGCCAAAAATAACAACCAGGATATAACCAACCAAAAGGAGTACAAGCAATGGCAAAAAGAAAACAGATTTATAAGTGTGATACCTGCGGCAACATTATCGAAGTTCTTCATGGCGGCGACGGCGAGCTTATCTGCTGTGGTGAAAGCATGAAGCTTTTTGAAGAGAAAACCGCAGATCAAAGTAAGGAAAAACATGTGCCGGTTATTGAACTGATGGATGGCAGTATCAAAGTCAAAGTCGGAAGTACTCCTCACCCCATGGAAGAAAAGCATTTCATTGAATGGATTGAAATCTTTGACAAGGAAAAATCCTACAGACACTATCTCAACCCAGGGGAATTGCCGGAAACCGTTTTTAAATCCCTGAACAAAGGGGTTGTCGCTCGTGAATACTGTAATGTCCATGGGCTTTGGAAGTCCTGATATAATTTGAAAAGAGGGGATTATGAATAAACAGAAACTGTGTCAAAAGATCCGGGAAATTTATCCGGATATCGGAGCATGCGGAATCGATCTGGATGTGGTTTATGATGTCAAGAATGATCGCTGGAAAGTCGGCCTTAAGCGGGATCAAAAAGAATTGAAAACCTTTCTGGAACCGGGGGATGCAGAGCTTTGCATGGAAGGCAAACAATGCCTGAGTCTGGCGATCGAGATCAACCAGTTAAAAGACAGCATTGACCGGATGCCGAAAGGATAATTTCTTGTGTTCTGTTATCAGTGTGAACAGACGTTTAAGGGAACGGGTTGTACGATTCAGGGGGTTTGCGGAAAGCAACCGGATGTGACGTCCTTACAGGACTTGCTGCTCCATGTTTTAATGGGGCTATCCGGTATTTTTTCCTGATGGCAGGCTGCGACGGGGCAACGCCCGGAAGAAATTACTATACCGAGTTTGTTGAAAAAACACCCTCAGACAGCATTGTTTTAACCTGTGCCTGCGGCAAGTACCGGTTTTTCGATAAAGAGCTTGGCAAGATCAACGGAATTCCACATCTCCTGGATGCAGGCCAGTGTAATGATTCCTATTCCTCGATTCAGATTGCCATGGCACTTGCAAAAGAAGTCAAAACAGATCTCACAAGCCGGATTCCGGCTTTGAAATCCGAGACCCTTCTTTCCAGACCCTATAACCCTGATGCCGTGCAGGCTCTGATTGATAACAACGGCTGAATATAAGAAAAAAACGATCGCAAACAATGAGGAGATAACATCATGAAAGTAAATGACTATTGCAAAGCAATGTTAGCTGAAGTATCCGCCTGGAAGGCAAAACTTGACGTAATGAAGAAGACTGCCGATTCCTACGGTTCCGCCCAGAAAGAAAGAATTCTGCCGCTTATCGGGCAGCTGGAGCAGGAGGTGACAAGCGCGCAGATGCGTGTAGATCAACTGAAAAATGAGTGCCCGTCGGAGTGGTCGCCCATGAAAAACGAACTGGATGATCTGTTCGGCACCATCGGCAGCCATGTTGACCGAAACTGGCGGGAAATATCTCCGGGTGATATCGGAGGTTGAAGCCAGATATAACAAAGACCAAAAGGAGGAATACCCATGAATGACCGGCGAAATTTTTTGAAATCAACCGCTGCTGCTGCGTCCATTATGGCTTTGAATTCCGTTCCCAGGGCTTTTGCGGAAAACTTACCTATGTACACGAATATTATCCACACCAAGAGTAACCCCGGTATATGGGCACAAAAGGCTCATCTCCATGTCCCTGAGGTGACAGTGCTCCAGGATAAAATTAATGTTGTCACCAAACATCCCATGTCGGATGGGCATTTTATCGTAAGGCATACGCTTGTCCTTGAAGACGGAACATATATAGGTTCTGCAACTTTTTCTTTGGCCGATAAACCGGAATCAAGCTATGAGTTACCGGATAAGTATAAAGGGAAAGTCTATGCCACAGGTTTCTGCAACCTGCATGATTTCTGGCTTACCGAAACCATGATCTGATTTAATAGGAGATAACATTATGAAAGATACAGGAAATTGTAGAGAGTCTCGATAATATCCCAAAAATCCAGCCAA
>JAHJLN010000157.1 GCA_018821715.1 Pseudomonadota bacterium
AAATTAAAAATAATATTCTTTAATGATGGAGATTATAAGAATAGATTAAGGTTGGGTCGTAAAAGAGTTTCAGGAGTTGATTCAAATATTGAATCAAGGTTGTTTCTGATATCATCCATGGTCTGGGCGCGGACCAGTTTTTTTAACATGTGATGGCCGAATTTAAAATTTGCGCAAAAATAGGGTGAAAACTTTTTAAACAGCTTAACGGCAAAAGGATCATCATAATAATCTAAAAGGATTTGTGTCAGCCTCCTGGCAGTGGTAAAAAAAATATCCTCTCCCGGAGAAAAACCGTTTGTCCACTGGGCAAACAGCCAGGGCCTTGCAACGGCCATCCTGCCGACAGACAGTCCCTGGCAGGAGGTTTGTTCGATCATCCTGGCACCATCTTCTGCCTGAAAAAGGTTTCCATTGCCAAAGACAGGGATGCTGACAGCCTGCTGGACAAGTTTTATGATCTCCCACTGGGGAGGGCGGTTTCGTCTGTCCGGGGCGACCCTTGGGTGAAACGTAAGGGCATCGGCTCCGGCATCTTCAAACCGCCTGGCCATATCAACAGCGAATTGAGGATTATTCTCCCATCCAATCCTGAATTTTACAAATACAGGGATAGAGACTGATTTGCTTACACTTTTTACGATTTTGGAACAAAGATCCGGGTTTTTTAAAAGCGCAGCCCCACATCCTTTTTTGCAGATCGCTGCCACGGAACACCCGAAATTAAGATCAACCCCGAAAAAGCCTTCTTTTTCAATTCGTTCGGCCGCTCTTGACATGCTTTCAGCATCAGATCCAAAAAGCTGGCAGACAAGGTGTTTGAGCTCCTCCTGCCGCCATTTAAACACCAGGGAAGTATTGGGATTTTCATGGGGGACGGCTTTTGCACTGCACATTCCTGTAAACAGCAGGCCAAATCCGCCGAATTCAGAGATGAGCTGTCTTAAGGCAATATGACCAAGACCTGCCATGGGAGCAAGTACCATTCTGTTATGAAGGGTGTGGTTTTTTATGGTCAAATCTTTTAAAAGATATTGGGAAAGCGTGTTGAGCATGATGATATATTTTAATAAAAGTATTTATGCAAAAGGAGGATAAGTAACTAAGACCCCATTGCTTTGTCAATGACGTGTTGTATTTTTTCAAAGGTGTACGGCTTTGTTACCACAGCCTTGAATCCGTATCCCTTGTAATTGGCCAAAACAGGATCGTTGGAATATCCGCTGGCAACAACGACTTTAGCGCTTGGATCAATTTTTAGCAATTCTTTTATTGCTTTTTGGCCGCCCATTCCTCCCGGGATGGTCAGATCCATTATCACAAGATCATAGAAAGCGGTTTCTGCCATGGCCTGTTTGTATTTTTCAATAGCCTGGCTGCCGTCTTCACAAATATCAACCGTGTGTCCAAGTTTATTGAGTATCCGTTTGGAGACATCTCTTACCAGAGGATCATCGTCCATTATCAGAATTTTTATGGACTGATCTTCATTATGAACTGTTGACAGATTCATCGGCTTTTCTTCACCAGTCTCCACTCTATCAGCAGCAGGAAGAAAAATAACAAAGGTTGTGCCTTTCCCCAAGAGTGAGTTAACATAAATATATCCGCTATGTTTGAGAATAATGGAATGGACAATGGCAAGGCCAAGGCCACTGCCATCCTGTTTGGTTGTGAAATAAGGGTCAAATATTTTTTCAAGATACTTTTCAGGTATCCCTGTGCCCTGGTCTGTGATGGTTATTTTAACATATTGATCCAGCTTAAGACTTGAGAAATCGTTTTCAGAAACTGCGGTGTTTTCCAGTTTGATGTTAAGGCTGCCGCCTTCAGGCATGGCCTGTCTTGCATTAATTACCAGATTGGATATGACCTGACTGATCTGCCCTTTGTCGGCACTGACCTGCCAGAGAGCCTCTGGTTTTTCCATGCTGACCTTAATGTTACTGCCGGTCAGGTTAAAGGTTGCCGTCTCCCTGATGACCTGATCTATGGTTATGGCCTGTTTAATGGGATCTCCACCCTGAGCAAAGGTTAGAAGCTGAGTGGTCAGCTCCTTTGCCCTGGACATTGATTTTTCAGCTTCTTCAAGCAGTTTGTAGGCATTATCCCGGGAGGACAGTTCGCATTTTGCCAAAGCGATATTGCCAAATATCCCAAGCAGAATATTATTGAAATCATGGGCAATCCCTCCGGCCAGCATTCCTGTAGATTCAAGTTTTTGGGTTCTTATTACCTCTTTTTGAAGTTTTTTTAATTCTGTGAGATCAACAAGACTCCCTCTGAACCCTGCCACCTCTTTTTTGTTGATAATTGGATTTGAATTCCAGAGGACAATGATGGGGGTCCCGTCTTTTTTATTCATTCGAAACTCAGCAGGAGAAGTGGTTTCCCCATTTAGATGCTTTTTGATATGTTGAACTGCCATACGCCGGTCTTTTGGATGGATGATGTTTTTGCCGTTGAGGCCGTTTTCCAGGTCAGCCTGAGTGTAACCAAACATATCAAGGCCCGTCTGGTTGGCGTAAGTGACATTCAGATCACTATCTGTCTCCACAATGCCACAGGGTAAAAGCCTTGCCATTTCCCTGAATCTTTCTTCTCTTTTAATTAATTTTTTCTCTGTGTTTTTTTGTTGGGTAATATCACGGAGAATGCCTGTGATACCAAAGGGTTTACCTTTGTCGTCACGGGTTAAATCCGCATTAAGAGATACCCAGTAAACCGTATTGTCTTTCTTTTTACACAAGAGTTCATAATCTCTGACTTTACCATCTTTAAGCATCAGATCAATCAATGCCTTTCTATCATCAATATTATGATAGATCTTGTCCACCGGCTGATGAATAAGTTCATGTGTTGGAAATCCTAAAATCAATTCAGCAGACGGGCTGACGGTTTTGAATGTCCCTGAAAGTGTTGTCTCAAAATAGACATCCTGAAGATCTTCAAAAATTGTCCTGAATTTTTTTTCACTTTCTTCAAGCTCTATGTCTCTTTTCCTCAGTTGGGCGGTTTTTTTTTGCACCTGCCTGTTAAACAGAATGCCTAAGGCAGCAAAGAAGCAGGAAAGTATTAAAAGAAAAATCAGCAGATTCTTTAAGGATTTCGGGATTCTTTTTTTGGGTTCGCCTATGTATTCATCTATGAGTTGATAGTAAATGGAATGGTCATCATTTTTAAATTGGACCAGATGGGAATCGATGGTATTGATTAATTGAGGGGTGACAGGATTGGATTTATTAAAGGCAAAACGAATGGATATAGGTGAAATCAATATAGGCGTGTTATCAATATCGTATTTATGTTTATTGGTTTTTCCATACAGTCTGTTCACCACCCCTGCATCGGCTTTATCCTGGTCAATAGCCTCAAATACCTGTTTGTAGCCATTAACAGGGATAAAGGTGGCTGTAAGTTCAAATTTTTTCATCAGCGTTTTAAGCCCGTCCGGACCTTCACTGTATATTCCGCCATCCATGAAAGCAATTCTTTTGCCTCTTAAATCAATCAAGGTGTCGATATTCAGGCCTTTTTTTTTGTAAACGCGTCCCCAGCTGACCATAACGGTTTCATTGGTAAATCCGTACAGGTGACTGCGTTTTTCTGACCAGGCGACGTCCTGCATGATGTCAATGGTCCCTTTTTCCAGATCTTCCAGCCCTTGTTTAAATGAAAGAGGAATAAATTTTATCTTCCACTCTTCTTTTTTGGCAATGGCTTCAATAATTCCCGGGAAAATGCCTTTTGCTTGATTGTTCTTATCGATAAAAAGTTTTGGCGGATTATCATAGATCCCGATTTTTAAATAGTCTGAAGACAGGTCTTCTCCTGTCAAAGGTCTGGATATAATCATGCAGGATAAAGAAAAAAGGCAAACGAAAATTAGAAGTTTTAAGCTGTAATGTGCTTTCATTAAGAACCCCGGAACCGTTTATTTGGAATAATACCCCTAATCTGCTTTGAACTGCCTAAAACTAAAACAGATCTTGTTTGCAGGGTCAAGCAATATTTATAATGACACACGTTTTTAGGCAGACATCTGCTTGACATAAACAGCCGGCTATAATATCTTGAAATGTTATTTTTAAGGGATAAAAAGCAATGACCAGTAAGCATGAGCAGGAAAAAAAACAATTTAAACAATTGTTTCAACAGCAGGGTGTGGATCAGTTTAACTTAAGGTTTCAGGTTTTGGAAGCTTTTTTAAAACTTGAGCATCATGTAACCATTAAAGATATCATGGTTCAGCTTAGACAAGACGGGGTCCAGCTTGAAGAAGGGTTTGTATTTAACAGTATGGAGCTTTTGTGCCGTTTTGGATTTGCGATTAAAGTAGAGTTTGATATCAAAGAGACCCAATATGAGCACAGACACCTTGGATTGCATCATGACCATATGGTCTGCACAAAATGCGGCAGCATCTTAGAATTCAAGGATGAGGCCATAGAAAAGCAGCAGCTCAGGGTTGCAGAGGCCTATGGGTTTCTTATGCTTCAGCATAAAATGGAAATATATGGCATTTGTTCCAAGTGTATGGAACGCCGCAATCTGCTGGTTCCGCTTCATAAGGCAAAACCAGGAGAAAATCTGATTGTAAAAGAGTTTGAAACCGGAAAAAATATACAGCTTCGACTGTCTTCAATGGGACTTAAAATTGGGGATTTAATCGAAATTGTTTCAAGCGGGTTTGGTGGCCAGGTGGTAATTGCCGCAGGAGAAAACCGTTTGGTTTTAGGAAAGGGTATGGCAGAAAAGATAATGGTTCAACCCTTTTATCCTTCAGAAACACTTGACCATGAAAAAGACAAAGACGCTAAGGATTTATTTTTATCCCCCATGACACTCAGTCAAATGAAAGCCGGTCAGGAAGGAATTATACGAAAGGTTTCAGGAGAAAGCATTTTGAGGCGCAGACTTCTCGAAATGGGTATCAACAGGGGGTCAACGATATATGTTGAAAAATATGCTCCCTTAAAGGATCCTATTGAACTTGTTATCAAAGGATATCATATATCGCTCCGGGTTGAGGAAGCGGCTAATATTCTTGTTGAAAATGTAAAATTCAAGAAAAGGTAATATGAACAAGAAATTCACCATTGCCCTTGCGGGGAACCCCAATTGCGGCAAAACAACCATATTCAACAACTTGACAGGCGCCAGACAGAAAGTGGGAAACTGGCCAGGTGTAACTGTTGAAAAAAAAGAGGGAAAGCTAAGATATAAAGAATATGATTTGAACATTGTTGATCTACCGGGTACCTATAGTCTTACGCCGTTTTCAATTGAAGAAATCACGGCAAGGGATTTTATTTTAAATGAAAATCCGGATATTGTTGTAAATATTATTGATGCTGCCAATCTTGAAAGAAGCCTGTTTTTAGCCATTCAAATCCTGGAACTTGGACGACCTGCTTTGTTTGTGCTGAACATGGCGGATGTTGCAGAAGCAAATGGGATAAAGATCGATGAACAAAAATTGTCTGAGCTGCTGGGGTTGCCCGTGGTTTTTACGATTGGAAATAAAAACAAGGGGATCAATACGCTTGTTGCAGAAGCAATTGAAGAAATTAAGCGGTTTGATGAAGGTAAAAAAAGCAGAAATATCAAATACAGTCAGGAGATCGAAGGGTGTATTTCAAAAGTTGAAACCCGGATTCTCAAAAGTAACCTTCAGACAGAAGGTGATCTTAGATGGAATGCAATTAAAATTCTTGAAGACGACACGATTGTTAAAGAAAAATTTGAAAACCTTTCTTCTCAAGCATCAATAGATATTTTTCAGGCTGCCCGGGAATGCCGCAAAAGAATTTATGACTTATTTGAGGATGACTTTGAGATTGTACTGACCGATGACCGTTATGGGGTTATTGCAGGGATTGTAAAAGAGGCAGTGACCAACCTTGCCAGAAAACGGATTGATATGTCACGAAATATTGATCTTGTGCTCACGGATAGATTTTTTGGAATACCTGTATTTATTTTTTTTATCTGGGCCATGTTTCAACTGACGTTTTCTCTTGGTGCATACCCCATGGAATGGTTAACTTCCGGTGTTGCTTTCCTGTCTCAAAGCCTTGATAAAATCATGCCGGCATCTTTGTTAAAAGATCTTTTTCTGGATGGTGTCATCGCAGGAATCGGAAGTGTTGTTATCTTTCTTCCCAATATTCTTATCCTTTTTTTCTGCATCGCCCTTTTTGAGGACACAGGATATATGGCAAGAGCTGCTTTTTTAATGGACAGAGTGATGCATACGTCAGGCCTTCACGGTAAATCTTTTATCCCCATGCTGATGGGGTTTGGCTGTAATGTGCCGGCAATTATGGCCACCCGAACCCTGGAGAGCAAAAAAGACAGAATTCTAACCATTCTGATGACACCCTTCATGTCTTGTTCTGCAAGGCTGCCGGTTTATATTGTACTGGCGGGAAGCTTTTTTGCCGATAGGGCGGGTACCATTATTTTTGGCCTGTATTTTACAGGGATTCTCATTGCGATTCTGTCGGGTAGACTCTTAAGGGCTGTTTTGTTTAAAGGTGAAGAAGCCCCCTTTATAATGGAGTTGCCGCCATACAGAATGCCGATGCTCAAAAGCCTTTTGATCCATATGTGGGACAGAAGTAAAATGTTTTTAAAAAAAATGGGCGGGGTTATTCTTATTGGCTCGATTCTAATTTGGGGCCTTTCAAATTTTCCAAGAACCATTTCTTATTCTGTGGATTATGATAAAAATATCAATGTTATAAAATCCGATTATTCCCAGAGGATCGCTTTGGCCAATGGCCGGGAAGCAGAAGACTTGGCCCTTCAACTGGCATCCAAAGTAAACAATACTAAGAACCAAAAGGAACAGGAACGGGTTTCAAAATCCTATATCGGTAAAATTGGAAAACGGTTGGAGCCCATATTTAAACCCATTGGAATCGGTTGGCAGGCAAGTGTTGCACTTGTTACCGGGTTTGTTGCCAAAGAGGTTGTTGTCAGTACCATGGGTGTGTTATATGGTGTTGGCAATAATGAGGGCCAGGCATTGGAAAAAGCACTTAAAAATTCCGGTATGACACCGCTTTCCGCGCTCTCAATGATGATTTTTGTTTTATTGTATGTCCCTTGTTTTGCAACGGTTTTAATCATTTTCAAAGAAACGTCTGCACAGTGGGCCGGATTTAATGTGATATATACAACTATGGTTGCATGGAGCATGTCTTTTTTGGTATACCAGACAGGAATGTTATTCGGATTAGGTTAAAAGAACAGTACGGAGGCTTTTTTATGAAACGTATAAATATAATCATCGTTGTTAAAAGTATTGCAGCCATTATGGCAGTGTTATTGATTTTACCGGGTTTAATTTTTGCCCAGGAAAGACTTTGTGTGAAAGACGGGATTGCCAATATGCGGTCAGGTCCTGGAACAAACCATGATGTGCTGTGGCAGGTCGAACAATACCATCCTTTCACCATTGTTGAGAAGAAGGGGAACTGGTATAAAGTAAAAGATTTTGAAAACGATGTGGCCTGGATCCATAATTCTCTTTTAGGCAGTATAGAAAGTGTGATTACAAAAAAAGATAAGTGTATCGTGCGCTCTGAGCCAACAAAAGACGGCAGCAAGTTGTTTACAGCTGAAAAGGGAGTTCCTTTCAAGGTTCTTGGCCGAAAGGGAAACTGGATTAAAATTGAGCATGCTGATAGTGATATCGGTTGGATTTATAAAACACTGGTGTGGTAACTTTTAATAATTAATTATTTTTAAGGCGGAATGGAAGAATGGCAGATCATAAAGTGTCAAATGAACGGAAAAAGGAACTTGAACAATTAGACCCTTTTCAGGAAAATCTCTTAAAGGCAATGGCATATGTAAAAGAATACAAAAAACAATTGATTCTGATTGTGGGTGCCGTTGTTTTGGTGGCAGTGGTTTTTTCAGGGATTATGTACAGCTTTCAAAAATCGGAAAATACTGCAGCTATACTTGTGAGTCAGGCATTAACCAAATATGCACAAGCCAATGATCCGGATAAAGGTTATCTTGCGATTGAAAAAGATTTCCAGGCTATTTTTACGGATTATGCCAATACAACCGCAGGCAGGCAGGCTAAAATGAAATTTGCCAAAATATGTTATGATGCTTCAAAATTTGATCAAAGCTATAAATATTATAAAGAATCCCTTGAGTTATTTAAAAATCAAGCGCTGATGGAAAATTTTGTATTGGCTTCATTGGGCCATGTATGTCTTGCCCGAAACGAGGTTGAAGAAGCGAAGCGCTATTTCCTTCAAATCGATAAGGGGCAAACAGACCTATTGAAGGATGAAGCCCTGTTTGCGTTGGCCATGTTGTACGAAGCTGCTGATAATACATCAGAGAGTAAAAAAATGTATGAGAAAATTGTGGTAGAGCATGGAAGTTCAATGTACGGCCCCATTGCTAAAAGTAAAATTGCTGAAATAAAGTGATATAAACTTAAAAAGGCTGCTTAGCAATTTGCACAAGCAGCCTTTTTAAGAAAAGGATAAAAAGATGAAAAAACTAACATTATGTTAGTATAAAAGTAATAAGCAATTATCTTGCCACAACATGAGACGCACCTATTTTTTTTAAAATTTTTTCTAACTATCTGAAAACACACCTTTTTTATTGTTTAACAAACTCCAAAGAGTCTATTAAAAGAACGGCACAATTGAAATGGGATGATAAAGAGTTCATGATTTTGAACTCCTTTTTTTTATAATTTGATGGATTGGTTTTTAACTGTTTAGAAATATTGTTAAAAAGGATCAACTTATAAATGGTTTAAAATTTTGAACCGGGTAAATATTCAA
>JAHJLN010000158.1 GCA_018821715.1 Pseudomonadota bacterium
CAATGATCTCGCCTTTGTATATCGATAAATTGATTCCTTTTAAAACACGATGGGTTCCAAAACTTTTTGCAACTTCTATAAATTGTATAAGTGGGACAGCCATTTTTTTTAAACCGTAAAGAAGGTAATAATATAATCAAAAACCAAAACGAAAATGCAGGATTGAACCACTGCATTTGTTGTTGATAAACTGACGCCTTTGGCACCAAACCCGCTGTATAAGTGGGTGTAATACCCTCGATAACAGCAAATGGTTGTTACAACAATGCTGAAAACAAGGGCCTTGTAAAAGCCCCCGTTGATATCACTTAATTCAACGCTCTTGATAACCGTGTCCATGTAAACATATCGATTGATGCCCAGCATGACGGAGCCTGAAATATATCCCCCCAATATCCCAATAACATCAAAGAGTGCTGTCAGCAATGGAAAGCTTATGATTGCAGCAACAATTCTTGGGGTGAACATAAATCTGACAGGATTTATATGCATGGTTTTAAGCGCATCAATTTGTTCTGATATGCGCATAACTCCGATTTCAGCAGTCATGGCAGACCCTGCCCTTGCAGTGATCATAATCGCCGTAAAAACAGGTCCAAGTTCACGAATCAAGGTCAAAGCAACAGCGGAACCAAGCGCTGCTTCCGAACCGAATTTCACCAAAGAATAATATCCTTGAAGTCCCAGAACCATTCCTGTAAACAACCCTGTTAAAGCAATAACAAAAATGGATTTTGTTCCAACAAACCAGGTATGGTCAATAATCTTGCCCCATTGAAACGGCAACACAAAAATATTCACACTGCCGATCAAGAAGAAAAGCACTATCCTGCCAAGGGTCTCAAGTATTTCTATGACGGTTTCGCCAATTTTCTCAATGAATTTAATTAACATGATTGTTGTTTATAGCTTCTATGGATAGAAATTTCAAGATTCTAACTGTGTGTATGTTTATTTATTTTGTAACGATATGTAATCCTATGTAAATTTTCTATTGACACGTATATAAAAATTTTATACGTATAGAAAACTATCAAGAATATCCAATACTATTAATAACAGGATAGACCCATGGCTCAGAAAATTACATTAAGCATTCCCGACCTGCTTCATGAAAAGCTCAAAGATTGGCGGACTTCTTTTAACCTTTCAAAAATGTTTCAAGAGGCAATAACCGATGCTATCCAGAGAAAAGAGGAGTTTCAAAAACGATTTTCAGAAGATTTTGATATGTCTGAAATTATCAAACGATTGAAACACGAAAAACTGGTTTGGGAAAAACAATATTTTAAAAAAGGCAAGGCAGAAGGCTTTCGATGGGCAAAAACAGCGCATTATGAAGACTTGTTATACGTATTGCAATATGATGGCACGTATCAATTGATTTCTGATCCAAAAATGAATCAATATTTTGAACAGATTTATCAGTCAACAGATTTTGTAAATCACTCAAACGCAGGATCAGTTGATCACGAACAAAGATTTATAGATGGATGGTTTAAAGGGGTTTTTGAATTCTGGAAACAGGTAAAGGAAAAATTATAATCATGAAATCTTCATCTCAAATTCTGGGGCTTGATGTTGGTTCTGTTTCTATTCACATGGTAGTTTTAAGCAGCAAAGGCAGTATTGTTCAAAAAAACACTTCTTGTCATCATGGTGAAGTAAAACAATGTCTTACAAACTTACTTGAAAAAATTGATATAAAAAAGATACACCATGTTGCAGTTACCGACTCTACCCCTTCTTTTATCAAAGCGAGCAGGTCTTATGATGAACAATTGACCATCGTAAGAGCTGCCAAACATTTTCATAAAACATTTGATGCGATTTTACATATCGGTGGTGAAAAATTTTCCTTAAGCAGGTTTGACAAGGATCAAAACTATATTGGAGCAAAACATAACACTTCCTGTGCTGCCGGCACGGGAAGTTTTCTCGATCAACAGGCACGCAGGTTAAACCTGTTGGGGGGATCAGAAGAACTGAGTCAAAAAGCCTTTTTAAATTCAAAAAAAATACCGGATATTGCCACCCGTTGCGCTGTTTTCGCCAAAACAGATCTTATTCATGCCCAACAGGAAGGGTATGGCATTGAACAAATCTGTGACGGCCTGTGTCATGGTCTTGCAAAAAATATTTCCAACACTCTTTTTAAGTATGGTCACATTGGTGAAAAAATTTTATTTTGCGGTGGTGTTTCTTCCAATCTGTCTGTTAAAAACCATCTTGAAAAAATTACGGGTTACAGCTTAATCATTGATTCATATTCAAACTTTTATTGCGCAGCAGGTGCCGCCCTCTGTCTTTTAGATGACATTACCAGCAAAAAACAATTTGAGAAAAATAATTTCTGGTCTGTAAAAGAATTTTTTGTATCTTCAAAAAAAGAAAATATTCTTTTATATCCTGAACTTGAACTTAAACTTTCAACATATCCTGATTTCAACTGCTTTTCCTCCTATGTTTTTGAAGAGGTTGAGGCTGATATTTATCAAAACCCGGCAGATATTGTTACCACACAAGGATACCTGGGACTTGATGTGGGTTCAACCAGTACCAAAAGCATTCTCATCAATCAGGAGGGGATACCTGTTGCAGGGTTTTACACTAAAACCGCATCACGGCCTGTAATGGCTGTTCAAAAGATTTTCAAAGCCTATGATCAGTTTTTTAAAACATATGGGATCAACATTACCATTCAAGGGTGTGGTACGACAGGATCGGGGCGACGGATCAGCGGTAAAATTATCGGTGCGGATATTGAACCCGATGAAATAACCGCCCATGCGACAGCAGCTGTCAATTTAAACAGGAACGTGGACACCATTATTGAAATCGGGGGACAGGATGCCAAGTTTACCCTGCTCAAAGACGGCATGGTGACCGCTTCTGTCATGAACACTGTCTGTGCTGCCGGAACCGGAAGTTTCATAGAAGAGCAGGCCTTAAAATTAGATTGCCCCCTGTCTGAATATTCCGATCGTACAGAGGGTGTCAGCTCGCCTGTGGCCAGTGACAGATGTACTGTTTTTATGGAAAGAGATATTAATTATTATTTTGCCCAGGGGTATAAAAAGAATGAAATTCTGGCATCGGTTTTACATTCTGTAAGAGACAACTACCTGACAAAAGTAGCCAATATCGGCAAAATAGGTCGTTGTGTTCTTTTCCAAGGTGCCACAGCGAAAAACAAGGCACTTGTCGCGGCATTTGAGCAAAAATTAAATCAACCCATTCATGTATCAAAATATTGTCATCTGACCGGTGCGCTTGGTGTTGCCTTACTATTAAAAGAAAAACAAATCAAGGTCTCCGAGTTCAGAGGATTTAGTTTGTGGAAGCAACAGATTCCCGTTCGCCAGGAAACCTGTGAATTATGTACCAACCACTGCAAACTGACCATTGCGGATGTGGGTGATCAACCCCTTGCGTATGGGTTTTTATGTGGCAGAGATTATCAAAACCAAAAAAGGGTTTCTAAAAAAAGCGCCTATGACCTGTTGAAATTACGGCAGCAAGCGGTTCCCAAAAACCCGAAGCCCACCATTAAACATAAGTTCACCATTGGTATTCCCCATGCGCTTCACCTTTTTGAAGATCAAGATTTCTGGGTTCACTTTTTTTCCAGGCTGGGCATTGAAACGATTACAAGTTCAAACCTTAAAGCACCGGTAAAAGCCGGTAAAGTGATAGCAGGCGCTGAATTTTGCGCCCCTGTTCTATCCTTGCATGGCCATATTCAATATTTAACGGACAAAGCCGACTTTATTTTTCTACCCTTTTATTTTGAAGAAAACCTTAAGAAAAAAGACAGGCGCAGGCAGCATTGCTATTATACTCAATTTACCCCTTCGATCATATCCTGTCTGCCAGGGTTTGATACAAAAAAAATCATATCGCCGATTATCAAATATCTTTATACGAATTTCCATACCAAGCTGGAATTATATAAATCTTTGAAAAAAATTTCCCCTGATTTTTTATTTTCATTTTTTGATATCTCCTCTGCCTATGATAGTGCAGTGGAGTTTAAAAAAACCTGTCAAATAAATACAAAAGCCATTTATCAGGAATATAAATCCAAAGGGTCTGATATCAATGTTGTCCTTTTGGGAAGGCCTTACACGATTTTATCCAAAACAATGAACAATAATATCCCCCAGCTTTTTGAAACCCTGGGGGTAAAAACTTTTTTCCAGGATATGCTGGATGATGAAACTCAGGATTTTTCAGAAATTGACCCGTTGTTAAAAGAGATTCACTGGAAACATGTCTCACAAATTCTTAAAGCCGCCTATATCGCTGCAACCTGTGACCATCTGTATCCCGTTTATATCAGCTCGTTCAAGTGTGCACCTGATTCTTTCGGTATCGACTATTTTAAACAGATAATGGAAAGTTGCAATAAGCCCTATCTTGTCCTTGAATTGGATGAACATGATTCCAGTGTCGGCTATGAAACAAGAGTTGAAGCAGCCGTGCGTGCATTTACAAATCATCATAATTCACCATCAAAAGAAAAAGTCAGGGATCTTTCACATCTTAATCCAAAATTCAGATCAAAGATAGACAACAAAACCATCATTTACCCGAACTGGGATTCCTTTACCGGCAATCTGATTGTTTCAGCCATAAAAAATGAGGGCTTGAATGCCATTTTAATGGAAGAAACCCCTGAAACCTTGAAAAAAAGCATTTTGACCAATACAGGACAATGTATTCCGCTCAATGCTGTGGCAGCAGGATTTATTCATACCATAGAAAAAAATAATCTGGATCCGTCAAATTGCATTTTATGGTTAAATCCTTCGGAGATTGCCTGCAATATTAAGATGTATCCCTATCACATTAAAAAAATTCTTGAAAGAAATGGTAACGGGTTTGAAACCTCTGAAATCTATAAAGGCGAACTTTCTCTGTTTGATCTTTCTTTTAGAGCATCAATCAATGCCTATTTAGCCTATATGTTCGGCGGACTTCTAAGAAGCGTTGGCTGCAAAATTCGACCCTATGAAATCCGCAAAGGCGAAACAGATCAGATACTTCAAAAAGCCTTGAAAATCATGTGCCTGGCTTTTGAAATCGGCGCATCCAAGGAAAAAGCATTAAAAATTGCCATGCAAATGTTTTTAGGGATCGAAACACGGATAGAATCTCGACCCAAGGTCGGTATTTTCGGAGATCTTTATGTTAGAGACAATGATATTATGAACCAGGATCTGGTTCATTTTATTGAAGACAATGGGGGTGAAGTCATTACAACACCCTACTATAAATATGTCAAAATCATTGCCAATTCATATTTTAAAAAATGGTTCAAAGAAGGAAAATATGTAAGCCTGATTTCAAATGGAACCCTTCTTGTGGCAATGCAGACCATGGAAAAAAGATACTATAAGTATTTTGAACCCATTTTAAGTAAATCTGCATTTGAAGTAAAGGAGTCTTATGAAAACATTCTTCCTCAATACGGCATCCTGCAGGAACATACAGGCGAATCCATGGATAATATTTTAAAAATTCACCATATCATTAATGAATACCCGGATTTAAAGCTGCTGGTCCAGACCAATCCGGCTTTCTGCTGCCCGGGGCTTATTACAGAGGCTATGGCCCAAAAACTTGAATCAAAAATAAATGTGCCCATTGTGAGTATCACCTATGATGTTTCAGGCGGCAATAAAAACAAGGTGATTATCCCGTTTCTCCAGAATCCAGGTAAAAAGCATTATTCCCATAACCTGAAAGTTTCAGTCTGACGTTCACCCGGAAGATAAGGTTTGGTATCAGGAAATTGTTCTAAAAACGAGTTTTGAAAATCAATTCGTTTGACATTAAACCTGTTATGAGTGTCAACAGCCCGGCGATATCTTATATAGTATTCATCATAATTTTTAAGGTGTTCCGGATTTTTATGCTCTGTAATATTATAAAAATTTACATAGGTATATTTCAGCAACTCTTCAAAGCCATATAAATATTTTTCAAGGCTTTTATAGTGCTGGATAACATTCCTGTTATGATAAAAATTTTGAACATTAAACACCCACGCAAGATCTTTTCCGGAAAAAAAACTCTTGTAATCAGATGTATATTTTACAAGTCGATCAATGGCATCCTGATTTTCAACCATGATGATTCTCAGTTGATCGATAAATTCAATGGTTTTTTTAATTTCATGAACCCTGGATTCAACCTTACTCAGATTTTCCAGTTTCACCAAAGCATTGTCAAGCTTTATAGTGCTTGTCTTTAATTCTTCGCTGAGACGAATCATTTGCCTTGTCACAGGCGACAGATCCGAATACTTGTTTTTTTCCATATAATTTGAATATAAAAAAAATTCCCCTGCAACTACAGCGGAAAAGGTGGTTAGAAAAACCATGAAAAGGACAATGCCGGATTCCCTGCGGGTTTTAAAAATAAAATAGGGGGTTGTAACAGGGGCAAACAGGACCATAAGCGCCCACCATCCGGGTTGGATTTTAGTGCGACATTCATAGAGCATCAACGAGGCCAGGATTACAACATAGGGGAAATATATATAGTACACGGTTACCCACCTTTATAGGTTTTTATTATATGATCTTTACCATCACTTGATATGAACGTTGCCCCGTCCTCATCGGTTCTAAAAATATTTATTCCCATTCTTGCATATCTTTTTAAAACTTTTTCATGAGGGAAACCATACTTGTTTTGCCGGGCACAAGATATTATTACACTCTTGGGTTGTACTTTATCAAGGAAAAATTTAGTGTTTGAAGTAGAACTTCCATGATGGGGCGACAAAAGAATGTCCGAATGAAGAGCATGCCGATGATGAACACTTAAACTTTTTTCCCTTTCCATTAAAATATCCCCTGGAAAGAGCATTGAAAACTCGTTGTATATCACCTTGAAAACAAGAGAGTTATTGTTAAACCCATTTGAAAGGGTATTGTTAAACAAATTAAAAAAAATCAATTCAACTTTGCCAAGCGCCAATGATTCTGTTTTGTAAAAAGGCGTCCATATCCGGATATTTTTCTTTTTACATGTTTTAATCAGGGTTGTATACGACATTGAATTTTTATAGTCCAAGTTTTTAATTAACGTATGAACATTAAAATTTTGAAGAATAAAAACAAGACCATTCAAATGATCGGACTCAGGGTGGGTTAAAATAACATAGTCCAGCGATTGAATTCTTTTTTGCCATAAAAAAGGAGCAATGATAAACCTTCCTGTATCAAAAGAAGACCCGTCAGAAAAGCCGCCGCCGTCCACTAAAATATTGTTGCCGGCAGGTGTTTGAATAAGAGCGCTGCTGCCCTGCCCTACATCAATAATGGTGATGGTTAAATTTGTATTGGCTGTTTTTTTCAACCAATCATTTGAAAAATTAAATATGAGAGACAGCAAAGCAATAATAAAGAAAGCAGCTGATGGTTTTCTTTTGTCTTTAAATAATAAAAAAAATGAAATAAAAACAAAATAAATTGCTGCTATTGTAATCCATTGCAATGTGGCGGTCCTTGACCATGAATAAGGAATTGAAACAAGAAACTCAGAAAAACGTGTTAAAAACAAAATAAGCTGACTGCATACCTGAAGAATAACAGCTGCAAAAACAGGGAAAAACGAAAAACAAGAAAGCGCAATAAGCCCTAAGGGCAGCACGACAAATCCAAGAACAGGGATAGCGATTAAATTTGATATCAGTTGGACATGGGATACAATATTAAAATAATGCGCTGTTAAAGGCAAGGTTCCCAAGCCGGCAAAAAAGGTGACCCCTATCATCAAACCCAATTTGGCCAGCCATTTTTTTTTAAAACCAAATAAATAGTTATTTACCAGGGAAACACCGCAAACAATAAAGACAACGGCAATAAAGGATAATTGAAATGATATGGAAAAAACTGCTGAAGAATCAACCATAAGTATTAAAATGCCTGCAATTGAAAGGCTTGAAAGAATATCTTTTTCTCTTTCTAAAATAAATGAACCCAATAAAACCACGGTCATTAAAAAAGCGCGCTGGGTGGAGGGTGAAAATCCTGAAAAAACAGTGTACCCCATCAATGGAACAAGGGTTAATATACCTGCGATTTTCCTGGAGCTTCCTGAAATTAAAAGGGCTGGCACCCTGGATAAAAACCAATAGAAAACATAAAAAAAAAGAAGACTGAAAATAGACAGATGAAGACCTGAAATGGCTAAAAGGTGACTGATTCCGGTTTTGGAAAATAGATCCCTGATGTCCGGGGAAATGGTTTCTTTTTTCCCGGTAACAAGGGAAACCATAACTTTCCCAGCAGTTGAGTATCTGGTATGATTTAATATAAAATAATAGTAATTTGTCCTGAGCTTCTCTATTTTTCGGATGAATCGTGTAAAAAAGCTGTATCCATTCTCAGGTGTAAGGATCTTGATGTTGCTTATGTCACTATAGGCTGTACCATATATTCCTTTCAACCTTAAAAATCTCTCATAATCAAATGCCCCTGGATTCTTAAAGTTGCGGATGGATTTAACAGATGATTCAAACAGGATCACATCGCCAAACTCAGGAATTTCTTTTGATTTGCCATAAATATTTAGATTGATTTTGCCTGTGATATTTTTTTTAATTCCATGTTTTTTCTCAATTGTCTGACAAAGAAGTGTTAATCTAACTTTTTTGTCATAGTGGGTTGCAAATGAAACAACCTTAGCGGTAATAATGGATTTTGTTGAATCCAGAAAATTGGCGATGTGATAATCCGGCATTTTGGGATATAATTTAATCTGAATGGAAAGATACCCGGAAAGAAAAATCAAACAGATAAATAATGGGAAAATCGTTTTTTTATTAAAAAGAAAAGACAGGCAGCAACCAATTGAAAACAACAAAATCAAGGGTAAAATAAGTGGTTTA
>JAHJLN010000159.1 GCA_018821715.1 Pseudomonadota bacterium
CTTGCCTATATCCTTTTTTGTCTCATCCAGCACTTTTCGCACTGTTGCAGCCAATTTTGATTTAATGATGGGTTTCATCAGCAATGCCTTCACTCCGATTGATTTTAGATTTTCATATGATATTCTTTCACTAAAACCCGTGCAGATAATAATGGGTAACGTCGATTTAATCTTCATGATTTCTACAGCAAATTGATCCCCGGTCATGGTCGGCATGGTCAAGTCTGAAATAATCAAATCAAAGCCATCCGGGTCGGCTTTAATGGCTTTTATTGCATCACTGCTGTTGTCGCTAACCCCAACTTTATATCCCAATCTTTCAAGAATCATCTGTTCGACAAGCAACACCTGTTTTTCATCATCCACCAGCAGAATCCGTTCATTTCCTGTTGGTAACGGTTTCATCTCCTGGTGCAACCTGGATGCCATCGCTTCCTTAGCAGCCGGAAGATATACATCAAATGTGCTCCCCCGGCCCAAAGAACTGCTTACATTTATCTGGCCGCCATATTTTCTGACAATGCCGTGTACCACGGACAGGCCAAGTCCTGTGCCTTTCCCCTTTGATTTGGTTGTAAAGTAAGGATCAAATATTTTTTCCAATGCAATTTTATCAATCCCGCCCCCTGTATCCCCTATTGACAGTAAAACATAAGGACCCTTGCCAGGGGGTATCTTTTTTTGTCCGGAAATATCGATATCTTCACTGTTTTGAAGCCGGATGGTAAGAACGCCGACCGATTCTGTTATGGCCTGGTAAGCATTGGTGATCAAATTCATGGCCACCTGGTATATCTGTGTGGGGTCAGCCAGGATCGGCCGGGTTTTAGGATCTATAAACTGTTTGATTTCAATGGATGCAGGAATGGTGGATCTTGCAAGTTTGATCACCTCTTTTATGATCAGATGCGGTCTCAATGCCTTGACATCATGTTCAGACTGCCTGCAAAAGGTTAAAATCTGTTTGATAAGATCTTTTGCCCGTTTTGCCCCAGCCAATATTTCGTCAATGTTTTTATGCAAATCACTGTTTGCAGGCAGATCTTCCGCCATCATTTCTGCAAATCCGACAATGGGGAATAAAATATTATTAAAATCATGGGCTATCCCCCCTGCCAGAGCCCCAATGGCTTCTATCTTCTGGGCCTGTCGAAGTTGAGATTCAATTTTTTTAAAATCAGTGATATCCTTGTAAATCGTCATTTTTGAAATCGACCCGTCATCGTGAACAATTGGAGATTGGGAAACATGGTAGGAACGAAGATCTTTAGGGCTGATAATTTCTTGATCACAACATTCCCCTTGCTGTACCCTATGGTGCAGACACCAGGGGCATTTTTTTTCCAGGCGGTGCAGGACGTTAAAACAATTCTCTCCTATGGCATCATAACCGGTTCTTTCGACCATGGCCGGATTCATGTATTCCACCCGATAATCCTGTGAACAAATATAGACAGGATCTTTCATGGCTTCCATCATGGAGCGGTATTTTTCCTCACTTTCCCTGACAGCACACCCAGTTTTTTTGTGATCCGTCACTTCTTGCTCTAATTTCTGAATTCTTTTTTCTAATTCTTCATAAGTCGGTTTGTCCGCCATGGAAAATCTCTTTTAATATTGGAATAGACTTGATTCTTACAAAACCACGAAACCGCAGGAATATTTTAATTATTTCGAATACCTTGAAAATCCAATACCGGCTTCTGTTTTAGATGATTGAAACGGAAAATATACTAATATATATTTTGGCAGAAGGCAAATTGATTTTCAAAAATGACGGCAAAAGCGCCAAAAGCTATGCGTGGATGCTGCCGGCAGTGTCTTTAGTGTCCATACCCGTCAACTGGTTTCCTATTAATCGATTTATACTGTATACATACTCCTTATTCCGGCAGGGTTTGGGAAGATGATCAATCCTGGCATCTTTTTGTTTCAGCTCTTTTATAGACTCTAAAAAATCAATATTTCCTGAGATAAATAATATCGGGATATCTTTGTCTGTCTTTCGGACATGATCATAGACATCCTCCACAAGAAGAATATATTTTCCAACATGGATTGTTGTTTGCTGAATTTGTGTTTTTTCTTTTGGTGTTAATTCTTTATGAATCACCGGCAGGCTGATGGTGACTGTCGTGCCAGAACCAAATGTTGATGCAATTAAAATATTTCCCTTGTGCAGCTCAATATATTTTTTTACATTGGCCATGCCATAGCCTGTTCCCTTAATACTGTTTTCATACAAACCCTTCACATCCTTTGTTCCTTTGAGTGTGAAAGACGGTTCATAGATTTTTTCTAAGTGTTCTTCCAGGATTCCACATCCATTATCCTCAATTTCAAAAAGGATTTTGTTATCAAGGCAATGGGTCCTGAGAATAATTTTTGGATATTTGGTCAAGCTTACGGCATGCATTGAATTTTGTATCAGATTTACAAGTGCATGTTCAATCATTCCGGGATCGGCAAGCAGTGGCGGTATGCCTGGTTTATCTTCCTGTATCAGTTCAATTCCTTCCAAATCTTTTTTTAACAGCGTCAAAACCAGATTGATTTTCTCATTGATTCTGAAAAACTCTTGTTTAGGCTCCTGATCTTTGGCAAAAGCAACCAGGTTTTTTGTAAGATTTCTCCCCCGCAAGGTCTGTTCCAAGATCAGGTCAAGGATTTTTCTTATTTGCAGATCCTTACAGTCCACAAGCGCCAGTTCTGTATTTCCCATGATAATGCCCAGAACGTTATTAAAATCATGGGCCATTTTTCCTGCAATCTGTCCGACCAATGCCAGTTTCTTATGTTCTCCGGCCAGGATTTGACTCTTTATTTTTTCTTGCTCCGCCTTTTTCCTGTCCGTGATATCACGTGCAATGCCCAACACCCCGACAAGCTTGCCACTGGAATCATACACGGCTGTCTTCTTAACATTAAATCGCTTCTGGTTTTTATCACCAAAATTATTGTTTGTGACTCCGGCATGGGCCAGATTGTTATCTACTGCTTCAAACACCTTGTCATAGCTGTCAAATTCTAAAAAACTGCAATGTATATTAAATTTGTCAACAATTTCTTTTATTCCGTCAGCTCCTGTAAAATTAACACTTCCTGCAAGGACGGCAATTGTCTTGTTCTCCAGATCTGTAATGGCATTAATGCCTGTGTCTTGTTCCTTGACATACAGCCGTGACCAGCTCATCAGAACAGTTTGTTCAGAAAACGCATAGCGTTTGTTTCGCTCTTGAGTCAATGCCACATCCGGCATGATATCTATTGTATTGTTCACTAATCTGTCGAGGCCTTCATTCCAGGTTCCAGGGACATATCGTATCTCCCAGTTCTCTTTTTTCGCAATATATGCCAATAGATCCGGCCAGAACCCTGCAACATTGCCATCAGGGTTAGTAAAAATCCTGGGGCGATTTTCGTATACGCCGACTTTTACCACTGACTTTTCTTTGCCCATCGCAAGTGTTGTAAAAACACTGCTTGATAAAACAATTGCCAACAAAACCATTATCGGCAAAATCAAAAGTGACCCTGATTTTTGAAAAGGCTTTTGGCTGGGGTTTAATCCATTTATAGACAACATTATTTTTACACCCGTTTCGTATAACTTCAACTTAAGATGCGATTTCGATCGCTTATGATTTGATTGCCACAAAAATTTATATTTCCCTTCAAACATACAATATTTTTCAATTAAAAATAAAGCTTTTCTTGAAAAAATATTTATTTTAAAAAAATGAACTCGATGTTGACACAAGGATATGACAAGGGGTAAATTGATCAATTCAAAGACGGATTGGAATAATAATATGGTTATTTTATGGTGTGCAGTATGAAATTTTCAGAAACACGGTTGGATGCTTTAAAGACAACGGATGGATTGAAACTGGACATCCATATCTGGGAGCCTGCTTTCCCTAAGGCTGTTTTATTAGCCGTCCATGGCGGACTGGCCCATGCCGGCGATTATGTCACCCCGGCTCTATTTTTCAAACAATGCGATATCGCAACCGTGGCCTATGATCTGCGCGGCCATAAACAAAGAAAAGTTCGTATTGATTCGTTTGAACAATTGATAGAAGATACAAGATTGTTTTTAGAATGGGCGCAACATCATTATCCGGGCCTGCCGGTGTTTTATCTGGGACATTCCATCGGCGCCTTGATCGGAACACTTATCGGTCTTCGGTCAACTAAAAATGATACCCGGATCAGCGGATATATCTTTTCTTCTCCTTACTATCAGAATGCAATTAAGGCCAATCCCTTTGTTATTCCAATGATAAAGATTTTGAGCAGGATATTACCGAACCTGCCCATTCCCAGCCAGGATATCACCGATGCATTGACCCATGATGAAACCATCACCAGCCGTCACCGCCAGGATGAGACGGCTGGACTCAGGGCATCCAAAGCATCCCTTCGTTTCGGCAGCGAAGTGTTCACTGCTCAAGATCTTGTAAACGCCCATATCCAGAACTGGTCGCATCCGATTTTTGCCGTTGTGGCAGGAGACGACCAAGTGGCAGATGCCACTGAATCGGAACGCCTGTTAAAAAAAATTGATCCAACTTTGCTGACCTATCTATTCCATCCGCAAAATTACCATGAAAACTTTAATGAAGTGAACAGAGAAGAAACCTTTCATAAAATCTCTGCGTGGATGACGCATTTAATCCAAGGTTAGCGATATGTCCATCAGACGTTAACCTTTCCTTGATATTTGTGGAACACATGGCCAAGCCAGATTCCCTGTTAAAATATGCTGTTTGCATTTTTGCGATTTAGTTCTTGACAATATATTACGCATACGTATAATCGGTATGAATATAATATCTATGCGAGGTAAAAAATGACTATTCCGCTTCCACCCGACTGTCCGTACTATTTAATCTCCAGGGCAACCCTTACCGTGACTTCCCATCTGAAAAAAGAATTTACAGCTGTTGGCATCAGCACCATAAAACCGGCTTATCTTGGGGTTCTGCTCTCCTTGTGGACTGAAAACGGCTTGAAAGCAAACGAGCTTGGCAAGAGAGCGGGACTTGAACCGTCCACCATGACAGGAATCCTAGACCGTATGGAAAGAGACGGGCTGGTAACACGGGAACCGGATCCCAATGACCGGCGGGCAAACAGAATTGTGTTGACCAAAGAAGGGATTGATGCCGAAACCCTGGCCACAAAAGTCGTATCCAGCACCCTTGAAAAAATCTTTGGCACCATCCCCCAAAAAGATATTGAAACCACAAAATCCGTACTTCGAACCATTCTTTCAAATTGCGGCAAGGAGGAGTTAACATGACTAAAAAAATCGGGTTCACCTGTGCCTACACGCCAGTCCCGTTAATTGAAGCTGCCGGGTTTTCTCCTTTCAGAGTTTTCCCTGAATCAAAAGCCCCTGACCAGGCAGGGCATCTGCTCCACGACAACCTTTGTCCCCATGTCAAAAAAGTGCTGGATCGGGCCCTTGCAGATGATCTGCCCGATCTTGAAGGCATGATTTTCATCAATTCCTGTGATGCCATGCGCAGGCTTTCCGATGCCTGGCATGCAGCAAGGCCACAGGATGAAATCCTTCTTTTGGACCTTCCTTCAGGCATAAGCAGCCTGAGTATCGACTTTCTTTCCAAGGAGTATGACCGTCTGGCAAAAACGCTTTTTGAGTGGAACCACAAACCCTTTTCCCTGGAAAAAATCAAAGAAAAAATCGACAATTGGAATCATCTTGCAGCTATGGCCAAAAAAATCGAGAAAACAATGTCCAAAGAGTATTTCCCCGGCTATGCATCAAGATTGCAGCACATCATCAATACCGCGGCAACCGATTCAATTGACACGGCAGCCGCCGCGGCAAAAGATCATCTCCATCCGATAGGTCCGGCCCAGAAAGGCAGAATACCGGTGTTTATCTTTGGGAATCTTTTGTTTGATCCAAATGTGTATAATCTGTTTGAAGAATGGAACCTGCATGTAGCGGCCAGTGATTTTTGCACCAGCTCCCGGTTTATCTCTCCCATAGACGTTAAGAAAGACGAAACGATCTTCAGATCCCTGGCCGGCTCATTTCTCAGTCAGACACCCTGTGCAAGAACCATGGAGACAACAGTGCCAGGCAGCATTGCACAAAAAATTGTTCAACAGGCAAAAGAAACAAATGCAAAAGGGGTGATCGGGTTTACCTTGAAATTCTGCGATCCCTATCTTGCCAGAATACCCATGATCCGCAAAGCCCTCCAGGAAGCATCCCTCCCCTTCCTCATGCTGGAAGGGGACTGCACCATGGGGTCATTGGGACAACAGCAGACACGAATAGAAGCATTTACAGAAATGTTGGGGGTGTAAGATGATGTATGACTATTTTGATAATACTGTAACCGGTATAACCCAAAAACTTGACCAGGATCCCGGCGGCATCAATGCCAGAAAAAAATATGTACTGGAACTGTCAAAGCTGGGGAAAAAACTGTATTCCAAAGATGAAACCATTGCCTGGTGCGGCGTTACTGCCCCCTTTGATCTTCTCAGTGCCATGGGGGTCACCTCTTGCTTTGTTGAATTTGTCGGTGCCATGCTCGCCTCCACCCAGACGGCAGGGTATTTCCTTGAAGAAGCCGAAGATTCCGGCTTTGCAACAGACTCATGCGCTTATCACCGGGCGGTCATGGGCGCTGTGATGAAAAATGCCATGCCGGAACCTGATTTTATCATCGGAACCAGCAGCCCCTGTACCGCAGGACTCGCCATTGTGGAAAATTTTGCACACCAGTATAAAAAAGATTTTTTTATTTTAAATATCCCCCAGAATGATTCAAAAGATGCCATAAACTTTCTGGCAGGCCAGATTGAAGAGATGACCCGTTTTGTGTCTGTTCATACTAAAAAACCGTTGTCAAAGCAAAAACTGGGTATTGCCCTCGACTGTTTCAACCAGTCCACCAGACTTTTAAAAGACATTTATGATCTGGCCAAAACAACGCCTTCTCCTGTTGACAATAATCTTTTAAAGGACTTTGGCACGGTAATCTCCCTTTTGATGGGAACCCGCCAAGGGGTTGAGGTCTGCCAGGCATTTAAAGATGAATTAACCCACAGGATAAAAACCTTTCAACACCATGGATCAAATGAAAAAATAAGACTCATGTGGATACAGAACAGAATTCAGTACCCGTTTCCCATTAATGAGATGCTCGATGATCTGGGCGCCAAAATTGTCGTGGATGAACTCAATAATGTCACCTGGGAACCCATGGACCCGGACCACCCCTTTGAAAGCATTGCAAAAAGAATGATTTCAATTCCCTTTAGCATGAGTACGGCCACGCGAATCAAAACCATGCAGGACCTTGCCATGGAATACGGGATCCACGGGGCCATTAATCCCTGTCACTGGGGATGCCGCCAGGGGACCGGGGCAAGAGGACTGATTTCAAAAGGACTTAAAGACATCAATGTGCCGGTACTGAACCTTGAAATTGATTGTGTGGATTCACGGAATCTTGCCAAGGGCCAGATAGAAACCAGGATTGAAGCCTTTATAGAAATGCTTTCTTAAAAAAAACCGTTGTTAAGGAGAAAATGAAATGTATTTTCTGGGTATTGATATCGGCAGCCTTTCCTGTGATGCCGTGCTGATTGATGAACAAAAAAGAATTGTATCCTCCTCGGTCATCCTGACCGGGGCAAAAAATATTGAAGCCATTGCCCGTGTGAAAAAGAACGTTCTTTCTGCATCAGGACTCATGGAGAAGGATATCCGATCCATTATTTCCACCGGATACGGCAGGGCACGGGTTAAAGAAAGAGACGGCGCCGTCACTGAAATCACCTGCCATGCAAAGGGGATAAAGCAGGTCATTCCCGAGACCCGTATTCTTATTGACATCGGCGGGCAGGACAGCAAAGCCATATGCCTGGATGTGGAAGGGAATGTGGTGGATTTTGCCATGAATGACAAATGCGCTGCAGGAACCGGCAGGTTTCTGGAAGCCATGGCAAGGGCCCTTGAAGTGGATATTGACCAATTGGGAGACCTGGACTCGGGAGCAACCAGCAACCTTGTGCTCAGCAGCATGTGCACGGTATTTGCTGAAAGTGAAGTGGTCTCATTGATTGCCGGCGGCACTGAGCAGAAAGAGATCGCCAAAGGCCTTCACCGGGCCATTGCCGCAAGAACCCATTCCCTTGTGAAACGGGTGAGCAAAAGCATTGACGGCCTTGTGGTTTCCATGTCCGGCGGTGTGGCGCGCAACAAAGGGGTTGTAAGAGCGGTTGCAGAAAGCATGAACATTAAAAAAGTCAACACCCCTGAAAATCCGGATATCATCGGCGCCCTAGGTGCTGCAATTATTGCCCTTGAACGAAGTGCGTGAGCCAAAAAAACCTTTTGACATGTTTCTTTACAAGGCCTTGATTCTCATGTAGAGTACCTTGCTTTGAATCAGGGGTAGTTGCCCCGTTAAACCATATGCAAACCAATGAACCCGGGGGAATTGATCAGCATCTTCCTGAAAGTCATGAAACAGCGGGGCCAGGAAATTATCGGACAAGAGGTATCTGATCTGGTTTTAGGACGTCCCGTCATTTTTTCCGAAGACGGTGACAGGGACCGGATAGCCCAGGAGCGACTGCTCAGGGCAGCCCAACTTGCCGGGTTCAAGAACATTTCCTTTCAACTGGAACCTATTGCCGCAGCCCTTGCCTATGAAAACAGCCTGGGGAACCTGGAGAACCTGATTCACGCCAATTACGGATATCTGCTGTTCCAGTCCATTGAAAAAACCAAATGCAGCTTGTCCGATAATGATGAATCCCGTATCTTTTTTATTGATTATGATATCTGTATTGATGAGCTTTTATCCCGGGAAGAATTTGAAAATATGATCCAGGAAAAGGTGATTGCCATCAGCGACTGTATAGACTCAACCCTGAAAACCGCGAACCTGTCTTCAAATAAGATCGATGTGGTCTTTTTAACCGGCGGATCTTCCTTTATTCCCCTGATCCGGGAATTATTTGAAAAGCGGGTCCCAAAAGACAAGATCAGGAGTGCTGATGCCTTTACCAGTGTTGCTTACGGCCTGGGGCTGCAGGGGGGCTTAATGGGGTAATCCCATTTTCCCATAAAAAAACCGCCCGCTGTCCGGCACAGGTGCATCGGACAAAAGGGTACGCCTGAAAATTCTCATGGTTTATCTTGAAAAAAATGGAGAATTCGCTATAGTGACGAACATGAAACCAAAAATCTTAAATACATTCATCCACACCCTTATAGCGGGTGCCGTGTTGTTTGTATGGATAACCGCTGCTGCTGCTTCAGACCAGCCCGGCGCTAAAACAAAGATGGTTCAAGCGGTCATGTGTGAATCCATTGAAAACTTTCTGCCGGTTAATCCGGCAATCATCTTTTCAATTTCTTTAGGGGAAGTTTTTTGTTTTTCAACTTTTGACCCGGTTGTTGAAAAAACGGTTATTTTTCATAAATGGTATAAAATGGACAAACTGATTTTCACCATGCAGCTCACCCTTTCTCCCCCGAAATGGTCATCCTTCAGCCGGATACAAATCCGCGATGCAGACAAGGGACCCTGGCGCGTCGAAATACGCGATGCAGAGAACGCCCTGTTGCAAACCCTGCGATTCAGCATGGTTGACTGATTGACGATGGAACCGATTTCTTATTTATTCTCAGGGCTTCGCTGGCAGGATGCACTGGATATCGGGTTCAACAGCTATATATTATTCCGGCTGTATGTACTTTTCCGGGGAACCAATGTTATTCGGGTTTTTCTGGCAATCTGTGTCCTCTGGGCGGTCCGTCAGGCAGCAGTCTCTTTTGGCCTGATCGTCACAAACTGGGCCATGCAGGGTGTGATTACTGTGGCAGCCTTAATCATCATCATTGTTTTCAGGAATGACATCTCCAATGTACTGCAGACCAAAAACCTGAAATCATTTTTATGGGGAATCCCCCGGTATCAATACCATACCCCCTTTAATACCATTGTAGAAACTGTTTATAAGCTTGCCGAAGAAAAAATCGGGGCATTGATCGTCCTGCCGTTAAACCATGGCATAGACAGTGTTGTTCAAGGAGGCATTCCCCTGAACAGCAACCTGTCCCGGGAACTGCTGGTGGGTATTTTCTGGCCGGGCAATCCCCTGCATGACGGCGCTGCCATCATACAGGGCGATCAAATAACAAGGGCAGGCGTGATCCTGCCCCTGTCCAAAAGCAAAGACCTGCCGTCTTTTTTCGGCACCCGTCACAGGGCGGCAGCAGGGTTGACAGAACTTACGGATGCCATGGTTGTCGTTGTTTCGGAAGAACGGGGCAAGGTTACCTTGTTCAAGGGAAAACAAACCCAGACAACACGCGATAAAGATGCCCTTACAAAAATTCTCCAAAAACATGCAGGAGAGGATTCAACCCGGAAGGGATTCCGGCATCAGACCATGGAACTTGCTGCTGCTGCATTGATCAGTCTTTTGTGTATTACCGGCATATGGTTCAGCTTTTCAAAAGGATTGGAGACCCTGGCTGATTTTGAAGTTCCTGTGGAATTCATGAACCCAGATAAAAGAATGGAAATCATCTCTTCTTCTGCTTCAAAGATCAAATTATTGATCAGTGGTGCAAGACCCTTGATCAACGCCATAAAGCCTGATCAGATCAATATCAAACTGAACCTGTCCCAGGCTGTTGTCGGCATTAACACCATGGCCGTTACAAAGGAAAACATACTGCTGCCGCCGGGGATCAGTCTGAAGAAAATAGATCCGTCAGAACTTGATATCACTTTGGATACCCTGATTGAAAAGCAGGTTGCCATCCAGCCGAACTGGACGGGTAAATTGCCCAAAGGGTTTATCATGACAGAGGCAAAGGTCATTCCCAAAACCATTCGGATAACCGGTGGGGAACTTTTACTCAGAGACATCTCTACTATTTTTACAGAACAGCTGCCATTGGACAACCTGACTGAATCGGCCACCATAACAGCCAGCCTGTCATTGAACCCGGCATCCCTTAAGCTGGAAAACAAAACTAAAATTTCAATTCAGTATCAAATTTCAAAAAAGTCGGACTCATAGCCAGGACTGACCATCTGTCTGTTGTTTTTCCACAGATATGAGGATCAATTATTGATTTAAATCTGCAATCAATACGCCACAGGGTTCCTATATTCAATTCCATAGCCATACTGACCACTGTTATAGGAGGTACCAAGTTCCTTATTGGTTTCAAGATACATCCCACCCTTACTGTAATTACAGATATTGACCATATCATATTGATCCTGGAAACTTTTTTCTTTTTTAGATACAAAACAAGGATAAGGGAGAGACCCTGTTTCTGTCAATAAAAATCAGCATTTCAAAACCCGTCCGAAAAGCCAAGCCCTGTCTTGTGAAAAAAAAATTCAGACTTATGTTTATAAAAACTGCAATGGGATTGGGCATATGCGAATATGGGATATTGATACAGGATTTTTAAATGATAAAAGCCTTGTGGCAGAACACAGAGAGCTTCACGGAATTTTATCCATCCTGCACAACCATAAAAAAGGGTATTCCCATCACCCGGAAACCCTCCGGTGGAAAGGTCATCTGAAAACACTGGGTATCCGACATGACCTTCTGGTTGAAGAAATGGACCTCAGGGGATTCAATCATAAAACCCCGGTCATTCCAGAACCAGGGGAGATGATATGGCCCGAATCTTTTATTAACAGCCCCCATGACCAGTATGCCCTGCTCAAAACCAAATACACCAATAAAAAACCAGGCCGGATTCCCCTGCCAAAAAACACCTTGGAATTGTGGGCCTTCCACAAGTATTCCGTCATGGCCAGAGACCCTGAATTCTATAGCGCAACAGGCCCCCTGATTTCCAAAAACCTTGTGGGGTTTGAAATGCTTTGTGGTGTTCTGGTCTCTATTCTCAGAACACCCCCGGGTATCAAAAGGCTGTTGAATGCAGTGGACCACATGTGGGGGTATATTTCACCGTTCTCTGATTTACATCATGACGGTTCCAACCTTTTAACCCTTATCACAGAAATCCGTCACCAGGCCATTGCGAACAGGGTTTCATATCTTATCCACTCCACTGCCCTTGGCGAATTAAATTTCTGGTATCAATTTTTAACCCGTAAAGGAGACACCCATGAATGATCTTTATCATCGCATCTGCGAGCCATGCCGACAAGGCGCCCCTTTGATGAGCACCCGGGAAACAGAGCGTTTGAAACCCCAGATCCCGGATTGGGAAATCCTGGAGTCCCAGGGGATAAAAAAACTGCAGCGGACATTTAAATTTAAAAACTTTTCCCAGGCCCTGGCATTCACCAGCAAAGTGGGGGCCCTGGCCGAAGAACATGACCATCACCCGGCAATTCTGACGGAATGGGGAAAAGTCTGTGTCACCTTCTGGACCCATAAGGTCAGGGGCCTGCATATCAATGACTTTATCATGGCCGCCAGAACAGATCTTTTGACTTGATAGTTGACAGCCGCACGGCAGCTCCCCGGAATTTTAGGGTAATTGCCTCTTCATACCGGGATACAGGAAGGCTGATAAATATCAGCTTTCCTGTTATAAACAACACTAATTGCTGGTCAATACCCTGTGCCCTTCAATCAGGCTGTCCACCACATCCGGGTCTGCCAGTGTGGAAATATCGCCCAGGCTGTCAAACTCATCTGTTGCAATTTTCCTTAAAATTCGGCGCATAATTTTCCCTGACCGGGTTTTGGGCAGGGAGGGTGCGAAATGGATAATATCAGGGGTTGCAATGGGTCCGATCTCTTTTCGGACGTGCTGTTTCAACTGACTTAACAGTCCATCGCCGGGCACGGCACTGACCCTCAGCGTGACAAATGCATAAATGCCCTGGCCTTTAATGTCATGTGGAAACCCGATGACCGCAGCTTCCGCCACGTCCTCATGACTGACCAGCGCACTTTCCACTTCTGCTGTTCCCAGCCTGTGGCCGGATACATTGATCACATCATCCACGCGGCCGGTGATCCAGTAGTATCCGTCTTCATCCCTGCGGCAGCCGTCACCGGCAAAGTAGTATCCGTCAAACATCTGGAAGTAGACTTTTTCAAATCTGTCATGGTTGTTGTAAACCGTTCTCATCTGGCCGGGCCAGGGTTCTTCTAATGCTAAAATCCCATCGCATGCCCCGTTAAGGACTTGTCCGGTTTCACTCAGCAGCACCGGCTTTACTGAGAAAAACGGCAGGGTGGCAGATCCGGGTTTCTGGTCAATGGCATAGGGAAGCGGTGCGATCATGATGCCGCCGGTTTCCGTCTGCCACCAGGTATCCACAATGGGGCACCGCTCTTTGCCCACATACTTGAAATACCATTTCCAGGCCTCGGGATTGATGGGTTCTCCAACAGATCCCAGAAGCCTTAAAGAGGAAAGATCATATTTTTCAACCCACTCTTCTCCCTGGGCCATCAATGCCCTGATGGCAGTCGGTGCGGTATAGAACTGGTTCACCTTCCATTTATCCACCGTGGCCCAGAACCGTCCCGGATCAGGATAGTTGGGCACCCCTTCAAACATGATGCTGGTTGCCCCCTGGGACAGGGGACCGTAGACAATGTAGCTGTGGCCGGTTACCCACCCGATATCTGCCGTACACCAATAGATATCCTTGTCATGGTAATCAAAAACATACCGAAAGGTGATGCCGGTATAGACCATGTAACCGCCCACATTGTGCTGAACCCCTTTGGGTTTTCCGGTTGAGCCCGAGGTATAGAGGATGAACAGGGGATCTTCTGCATCCATCCATTCCACAGGGCAGTCGCGGTTTTGCTGCTGGATTTCGTCGTGCCACCATACATCTCTTCCGTTTCTCATTTTAATATCCGACCCTGTGCGGCTTACCACAAAGCAGCACTCAACGGTATGCCCTTTTTTCTCGCACAGATCCAGCGCCTTGTCGGCATTGCCTTTTAACGGAACCGATTTTGGACCCCGCATGACCCCGTCGGTGGTCACCAGCACTTTACAATGGCTGTCCAGAATGCGATCAGAAAGCGCATCAGCAGAGAACCCGCCGAACACAATGCTGTGGATGGCGCCGATACGGGCACAGGCCAGCATGGTAACGGCAAGTTCAGGAATCATGGGCATGTAAATGGCTATCCGGTCCCCTTTTTGAACACCTTTGGATTTCAGGGCATTGGCGAATCGGCACACCTTTTCATGGAGCCGGGCATAGGAAATTTCAAGGTCTTCACCCACATTGTTCCCTTCCCATATCAAGGCGGTCTGATCACCGCGGTCTTTTAAGTGCCGGTCAAGGCAATTATAGGCGATATTGGTTTTGCCGCCTGTGAACCATTCAATATGGATCGGACCTTTGGAAACGCTGAAATTATAGTCCCGGACCGTATCCCATTTTTTTTTCCAAAAAAACTGGTCTGCCATCCGGGCCCAGAATTCGTCAGGGTGTTGAATGGACTGGTCATAGAGGTCCTTGTATTCCTCAATGGTTTTTACCCAGGCATTGCTGCGGTGCTCATCTGATGCATGAAACTTAAATTCCGCCATGTTCTCTCCTTTTTTTTAACTTTGGGGGGGGTTATGTGTCTTACTTGATGCTTTTGAGTTCCTGCATGGCATAAGCCCGGATATTTTCAGGCACGGGCGCAATGATAACGTCTGGTTGCTTTCTGGTTTCAATGACAGGCGATCTGGTCATCAAGGCAATGACGGCGCCGTTCAGCAAAAGGCCTGATGCAAGGATATAGGCAATTTCAGGGCTGTCGGCATAGGCAACGATCATCTGGGAAACCCTTGGGAAAATAAACCCTCCCACTCCCCAGGCACTGAACACCAGGCCGTAATTCACACCAAAATTTTTCATGCCGAAATAGTCCCTGGTGGCACACGGAAACAAGGAAAGGCTTGTGCCGTAATTAAAACCGATCACCGTGGCCGCCAGAACCAGAAGAAAGACCTGGGTGGATGGAATAAACAAAAGGGAAAAGATCACCACTGACTGGAACATCAGCATGATAAACAGAGTATTGGCCCACCCTATCCGGTCAGAGAGGAGACCGGCAACCACGCGCCCAAAAGCATTTCCCACGGCTATCAACGCCACCACTGTCCATACCGTGGATCCCATTCCCTGCTTTGCCATACCGGCAACGCTGCCAATGATCATGAGACCGGCACCGGATGCAATACAGAAAATGACCCATACTTGATAAAAGGCCGGCGTGCGCAGCATTTCGCCTGGCGAAAAATCAATTAAACCCGGGGAAACAAAACCGCTGGGTTGAAAAGCATTTTCAAATACATACCCTTCCGGTGGATTGGTCAGACATTGTGCCAGGGCACAGATGATAACCAGAAATGCGATACCGAATATCAGCATGGACTGGGAAAGACCCACACGCTCGATTAAAAAGACGGACAATGGCGCAATATATGCCGATGCCAGGCCGAAGCCGGCCACCACGATACCGGCGATCATGCCGGTTCTGGCCGGTGGAAACCATTTAATGGCAGGCGGAATCGCAGATGCATAACCAAATCCCAGCCCCATGCCCATGAAAAGGCCGAACCCGATGATCCAGCTGATCCAGGCATTGGAAAATGAAATGAGAATCAATCCCATCCCTGTGAGAATCCCGCCGATAACAGCCGTAATTCTTGGACTCAACCGATCCTGGACACGGCCGGCAAAAATCATGGTAAAGGCGAAAACAAGGCAGCACACGGCATAGGGGTCGTTCAGGGCGGACAGGTGCCAGTTAAAAATGCCGTTGCCTGAAGTGATGGAGTCTTTGATGGCCATCTTAAAGATACTCCAGGAATACAGGATACCCAGCGCCAGATTGATGCCCAATCCTGCCATGGTTACCCGCCAGCCGATATGTTTGATCTGATGCATCGTGGATTCTCCGTAATTTTATGATTGCACTTCATTCATCTTTAACAGCAATCATTGTGCCGGAGAATAAACTTATTTATATCTATTTGATTTTATGATGTTTTTCAATCAAATGGATTGAATCAGAACCCTACTGCCCTACAACAAAAATTGTGGAAACCGTCTCGTGTTTTAACGGTCGATGGGAAAATGAGGCTGTGAAGGTGATGTCTACAACCTTTGTTGTGAGTACAACTTTTTTTGTGGGCCACAGGGGTTAATCTTCCAGTTTTAATTTTTGCAGTCTTTTGCTCAGGGCCTGCTGGGATATGCCGAGGATGGCAGCTGCGGCAGACTGGTTGCCGCCGGTCTGTTTCATGGCTTTTTCCACAAGCTCCCGGGACGCTTCCTTGAGCGTGGGAAGTGCTTTTTTCAAATCCCCGGTCAGTCCTTCCATCTCTGTTTCTGAATCCGGTCCGAACGCGACCAGGCTTTTAAACAGATTTGCCGTGATCGGTCCCTCCTGATACCGGGAGACCGCATCATGTACCATGGATTTTAACTCCCGGATATTGCCTTTAAATGGATAGCTCTCCATCTGCTCGATCAAGGTCTTTGGAATATCGGGAATGGGTTTGTCCAGTTCAAGTGCTGCCTGGCAGACGAACCGGTCCAGCAGCAGGGGCAGGTCCAGCAGACGCTCCCGAAGCGGGGGCAGCGTCAGGGTGTGGGTGGAAAGCCGATAGATCAGATCTTTTCTGAAACTGCCTTTTTTTTCAAGAGCCCACAGGTCCAGATTTGTGGAGGCGATAATCCTGGCATCAGAGTGTTTGACCCTGTCGGACCCCAGGGGAAGGTATTCTCTTTCCTGGAGCAGTCGAAGCAGTTTGATCTGGGAGGTCAGGGCCAGGTCTCCGATTTCATCAAGAAACAGGGTACCGCCGGCAGCCTGTTCGATGAGCCCCGACCTTGCCTTGTCTGCTCCGGTGAATGCACCCGGAACATGGCCGAACAGGGTATCGGAAAACACATTGTCATCAAGGCCTGCCACATTGACCTTTACCAGCTTTCCTTTTCTTTTGCTCAAAAAATGAATGGATGATCCGATGAGCTCTTTTCCCACCCCGGTTTCCCCCAGGACAAGCACAGGTTTGGAAGACGGGGCAATGGCTTCAATATAGTGAAAGATGGAATGCATCTTTTTGTCCTGGGTAATAATATGCGAAAAGGCCTTGGGATTTTTAATCTGGGAAAAAAGATCGCTCACAGGAGAGTCCTGAAATGTATTTTCCAGATTCACATAGTCCAGTGCCTGCCTGACCGATGCGATAAGTCGGTCTTCTTCCACAGGCTTGACCACATAGTCCAGGGCACCGATTTTCATGCATTTTACTGCCGTATCCACGTCAATGGCACCGGTGAGAACGATCACGGGAATTTTGGGGTAGGTTTTTCTGACAATTTTTAACAACCGCTCCCCATTGATGTGGGGCATGTTCAGATCAAGTATCATCAGGCAGGGAAGCTCGCGTTCCATCTGCCGGATCACATCCCTTGAATCACTGATGGTGATGATATGGTTCATGCCCGCCATCTTAAGACAGGTTTCCACTGCCATAAGAATATGGGGCTCATCATCCACGATAAAAATGAGACGGTCCTTGGTCTGTTTGCTGCTCATCATTTTTTATATTCCATGCAGTTACCCTTTTTCCCCCTGGTGCGGGAACGGCAGCAGTATTTTTACGGTTAACCCCTTGCCGATATCTGACATAAATTCCATTATGCCCATGTGATCATATACAATTTTTTCTGAAATGGAAAGGCCAAGACCGGTTCCCCCGTTATCCCGTTTGGTCGTAAAAAACGGATCTTTCAATTTTCTCAAATCTTCCCGGGAAACGCCAGGGCCCGTGTCCGTCACCTCTATGGCAATAAAATGCGATCCCTTTGCCTTGGAGGTCTTCACATGAATGGCCTGTTCCGGATTTTCAAGGGCCTGGCAGGCATTGACCAGCAGATTGATCATCACCTGCTGCAGCTTTTGTGAATTCCCTGTAATTTTCGGCAACCCCTCTTCCAGATCAAAAGACAGGTGATGGGTGGATTTTTTCAATATGGAACCAATCAGGTCCAAAGATTTTCTGACCACCTGGTTTACATCCACCTGTTTTTCCATGTCTGCTCCTGCAGGCCGCGAAAAATCTCTCAGGTCGGTTATGATTTTTTTGATCCGGGCGGAACTGTCTTCAATGGCGGTCAGCATCATGTCGATCCGGGAGCTGATCTCCCTGTAAGGCATATTGCAGACACGGGCATCCTCTATCCCTGCAAAATGCTCATCTAATACCGGGGCAAATGCATTCCAGGCTTTTTTCAGATTGGGTGCATTGAGCATTAACGAGGCGGCAGGATTATTGATTTCATGGGCAACACCTGCCACAAGGATACCCAGAGAGGTCATTTTATCTGCCTGGAGCAGCTGTTTTTCCCTCAGCCTGGTCTGCTCCATTGCCTTTTTGCGCTCCTTTTCAACCTGTGCACCCTGCCAGATGATCACCCCTGACAACCCGATGAAAAGCGCCATAATACCTGAACAGGTTAAAATCAGCTTATGGGTGATGGCTAAAATTTCCTGTCTCACATCCTCGACATAGATACCGGTTCCAATCACCCAGCCCCAGGGGGCAAACCCCTTGACATAAGAAATTTTGGGTACGATTTTATCTGCATTTCCTTTCCATTGCCAAAGATAATCCACATAGCCGGAACCCTGTTTTTTCACAATATTGACCATTTCCACAAACATCTGTTTTCCGGCCGGATCCCTGAATTCCAGCATCCCCTTTCCTTCAAGATCTCTTCGGTAGGGGTGCATGATCATATGGGCCGTCATATCGTTGACCCAGAAATAATCTTCCAGTTCAGGACCGTATCTGATCTGCTGCAAATAACTTATGGCCTGTTGTCTGGCGACCTCCTGAGATATCAGCCCAGTTTGGGCTTTTGAATAAAAAAGATCCAGCGTACTCCAGGCACTCTCGGTTAAATGCATGATGGCCTCCCGTTTCCCGTCCATCATGTTTTTTTCTATCAGCGGAATGATCAAAACAAAAATCGTTAAAATAAAAAGAAGAATGGTGAACGCCACGGGTACAATCATTCGCACCGGCAGGGTTTTAAACAGCAGGGATGTTTTTCCTTTGGGTATTCGCATGCAGATTTCAATAGTCAAAGTATACTGGGCTGTCAAGACATAATTAAAATTGAGTTAGCCACAATGGTGTCCCCTTATTCCATATACAAAAAAAGTTGTATCCACAAAAAAAGTTGTTGCCGGTGGGGATAAGGCTTTCGTCACCCGATGCCGGTCAGGATGAAGCAGATTTTCTACAACTTTTTTTGTAAAGACAAAACAAATGCCGATTCAATTAAAAAATGATATTCATCCGGTCCTGGCTTAAGTTCAGGCTCAATAAAGCCCAAATAAATCATTTGGTATATCTATTGCAACATCACACTGTGAAGGGATTCGGTAAGGTCTTTTTTACAAATCCCTTCTAAAGAAAATTTTCCATGGCAGTGCCGTGGAAAAACGGTTGAGGCACCCAACAGGGGACAAAGCCGGGTATTTGATACCGGCTGACAAATAACTTAATGATTAAAAGGGACGCACTTTATGGCAACTTCACTTCAGGAAGAACACACAGAATCCATCAAAAATCCCGAAGCATACTGGGCAAAAGCAGCAGATGACTGTTATTGGTATAAACCATGCGACAAAGTTCTGGATGATTTAAACAAACCGTTTTACAAATGGTTTAACGGCGGAATTACCAACACCTGCTACAATGCACTGGATTTCCACATCAACAACGGGCTTGGAGATCAACTGGCCCTGATATATGACAGCCCTGTCACAGACACCATCAGACAATACACCTATAATGACTTAAGAGATGAAGTGGCCAGATTTGCCGGGGTCCTGAACCATAACGGCGTAGAAAAAGGGGACCGGGTTGTCATTTATATGCCCATGATCCCGGAGGCTGCCGTTGCCATGCTGGCATGCGCGAGAATCGGGGCCATTCACTCGGTGGTGTTCGGCGGGTTTGCATCCAAGGAACTGGCCACCAGAATTGATGATGCCAAACCAAAGGTCATTGTGTCTGCATCCTGCGGCATTGAAGTAAAAAAGGTCATTCCCTATAAACCCCTTTTGGACGAAGCCATCAGGATGTCCACTCACAAACCGTCTAAATCCATTATCCTGCAGAGATGGACGCAAAAAGCCGACATGGACCCCAAAAGGGATGTGGACTGGAACGCGGCCATGAGCATGGCCACGCCCCAGGACTGTGTGCCGGTTGAAGCCACTGATCCCTTGTACATCCTCTATACCTCAGGCACCACCGGGCAGCCCAAAGGGGTTGTCCGGGATAACGGCGGACACATGGTCGCCCTCAAATGGAGCATGAAAGCCGTTTACGGCGTGGATCAGGGAGATGTGTTCTGGGCTGCTTCCGATGTGGGATGGGTTGTGGGACACTCATATATTGTATATGCCCCCCTGCTCAAGGGCTGCACCACGGTTCTGTTCGAAGGCAAACCTGTCGGCACCCCGGATGCCGGCGCCTTCTGGCGGGTGATTTCCCAGCATAAGGTTAAAACCCTTTTTACAGCACCCACGGCCTTCAGGGCCATCAAGCGGGATGACCCCAAAGGCGGGCTGTTGAAAGACTATGACCTGTCATGCTTTAAAGCCCTTTTCCTGGCCGGAGAACGGTCTGATCCGGATACGCTCAAATGGGCGGAAAACAATCTGAATGTCCCGGTAATCGATCACTGGTGGCAGACGGAAACCGGATGGGCCATTGCCGCAAACTGCATGGGCATTGAAATTCTGCCCGTAAAATATGGGTCTCCCACAAAAGCGGTTCCCGGCTGGAACCTTCAGGTGCTTGACAAAAACTGCGAACCTGTGGCCGTGGGCGATATCGGCACCCTGGCCGCAAAACTGCCGCTGCCACCGGGTACCCTGCCCACACTCTGGCAGAATGACAACCGGTTTGTCTCTGCCTACCTTGAAGACTTCCCGGGATATTTTACCACTTCCGATGCCGGGTATATAGATGAACAAGGATATGTTTATGTCATGGCAAGGACCGACGATATCATCAATGTGGCCGGGCACCGCCTGTCCACAGGCGCCATGGAAGAGGTGCTGGCCGATCATCCGGATGTGGCTGAATGTGCTGTACTCGGAGTGGCAGATCAGCTGAAAGGGCAGCTTCCAGTCGGTTTTCTTGTATTAAAAGCCGGGACTCAAAAAAGCCATGAAGACATTATAAAAGAAGTGGTGGTCAGTGTTCGTGAACGCATCGGCCCTGTGGCCGCATTCAAGACAGCCACCGTAGTTCAACGACTGCCGAAAACCCGGTCCGGAAAAATCCTGAGGGGGACCATTCAAAAAATTGCAGACAATGAAACATGGAACATGCCTGCCACCATTGATGACCCTGATATCCTGGGTGAGATGGAAGAGGCGCTTATCAAAATCGGTTATGCCGGGGCAAGAAATTAAGGTCTGCCAAACCGGATGACCTGTTAACCGGTTTGGTTCCTGTTTAACATAAAACAAAACCGCATGAATATGCAAAAAACGATTCTTTTAACGGTTCA
>JAHJLN010000160.1 GCA_018821715.1 Pseudomonadota bacterium
CCCCACAAATGGCAATAATGATGACATCTATCAGTTTATGCAGCTTATTATGGTGCCGGTGATCCTCTATTTTTTTGAAAAAATATTCTATTGATTATAGAATCAATGAAGATTAGGCGGCTTCAGGGTGAGGGGGGTGTAGCGGCGTAAATGGCTGACCGTTTCAGGACTGAAGGCGGCGGCCGTTTCCGCTTCATAAGCAGTCAGGACGACTGCTTATGATTTAGCGGAACCCCTCTCACCCTGAAGTGGCCGGGTCTTGTTGATAAAGATAAAATGATCCACAGTCAATTTTGTTTTTTTTACATGCGATTACCCTGTATTCGCAGACCAAAGCTTGACAAAAACACATGTTTTATAGGATTATGACAAGACTGCCATGAAATCTTTTTAAAAAACTGTCCAAGATTTGTTCGACGATTTATATTTGGGGAGATGATGTGAAAAGCCACAATAAATCCATACAGCAATTGACCCGCGAGCTTGCGGAATGGAAAACTGAATGTCAAAAAGCTCAAAAGGCATTGCAGACATATAAAGACAAATATTTTCTTGCCACAAATGCAGTGCCTGATCCCATTGTCTTTTATGATATGGAAGGTAAGGTAACCTACTTAAATCCTGCTTTCACACAAGTTTTTGGATGGGACTTGAAAGATCTTTTAAATAAAAAAATTGATTTTATCCCTCAAAAGCATATACCGGAAACTCAGAAAAGCATAGAACGTCTGTTAAACGGTGAGAAAATCATTTCCCTGGAAACCAAACGCTATACCAAAGATAAAAAAATTCTGGATATCCAGCTGAGTACCTCGGCTTACCAGGATGATCACGGAACACCGATGGGAAGCATTGTGATTTACCGGGATGTGACGCAAAAAAAAATAATTGAAAACATGCTGCTTGAAAGTGAAGAAAGATACCGCTCGGCAATGGAAGCAACCGCAGATCCGATCATCGTATACGATAAGATTGGCCGGGTTCTTTATTTCAATCCTGCCTTTTCCCGTGTTTTTAAATGGTCCCTGTCAGAACGCATCTTTAAAAAGATGGATGATTTTGTACCCAAAGAAAATTGGCCGGAAACTAAAATGATGATTGATATGGTAGTGGCAGGCAAATTTTTCTCCGGAATTGAGACTGCCAGATTTGACAAGGAGGGTAACATCATTCCTGTCAGCATCAGCGGGTCCACTTATAGAGATAAAGACGATAAAGTGATCGGCAGTGTCATCAATCTTCAGGATATCAGTGAACGCAAACAGGCTCAAGAAACCATAAAGCAGAAAGAAAAATTAAAAGGTGTTATAGAAATGGCCGGTGCCGTATGTCATGAACTGAGCCAGCCTGCAATGATCATTGCAGGATACACTGAAATTTTCCTGATGAATATTGAAAAAGAGAATCCATTATATGAGAAGGTCGATAAAATCAAGGAACAGGTTCACAGGATAGGCAGTTTAACAAAAAAACTGATGAATATCACAAAATATGAAACACGGGAGTATAGCGAAGGCAAAAAAATAGTGGATATTGATAAAGCCTCTCAAAGGCACTAATACTCCCTGACTATGAAAGATTCGCAAGCTTCCCCAGCAGCGGCCTGACCTTTTCTCTATGCTCGGGCGGGATCATGAGCACAACAATTTTTTCATTGAAAAGGAACCTTGCATCCTGTTTTTTTTTAACCTGATCTAAAACAGTCTTGAACGGTTTGTTCATTAAAAACAGGGTCAACATATCTGATAAATTTCCAAAAATGCCTTGATGATCCATCTGCTCTATGGTTTGCAAAAAAAGGGTGTTGATGGTCAACACAATGGGCGGAATTTGTGCATACCCCTTTTGTCTGCAATTGATCTGTGACATGAGTGCCCTGCAACCAAAAGGGCGAGCATCATAGATACTGCACATGTCATCCACAAGCAGGGGGCATTCTCCCCAGGAAGGATCATTGTGTTCGTCGGGGACATCACCATCTTCCATACACAGTCTTGCAAACATATTTGAGGTCATCTTTGGAATATATCTTTTTTGGGGGAAATATTGTTTCAGCCTTGTGAGAAGTTTTTCTTTCTCCTGCTGGGTTAAAGCGGCAATTAAAAACCCGGCCTCAAGGCTTGTCAGGGTCACATTACAGGTACAGCAGGACGAACATTTTTTTTCACAGACACCATCAAAGTGTTTGATTGCCGTATCGTAAAGCGCATAAATCTTTTTTATCAGAACAACAGCCGGTTCAAGGCACTGGTTTTTCATTAAATCTCTTTATTTTTTTTCAAAATTTGGTTATTTTAAATTCAGCTCTCATATTGTACTGCATCTATCCTAATTTATCTGAACAGTCAAATTCATTGCCTGGTGCCAGACACCAATGCTTGCAGTTTTTCAACCGAATAAAATTCGGTGCTTTTTGTGCAAATTCAATAACTTGTTAATTTTTAATGCTTGACTTTGCGATTTTATTCGGTATAAATAATAAATTATCGAATTGGATTTTATATTTTTTATCAACCGGCAAATTTAATTTTGGAGGCGCCATGGACCACATTGACATGCACACCTTAAAAGCGTTGCAACAGGACGGGCGAAAAAAGAACAGTGAACTTGCCAAAGAGACCGGACTTGCACCTTCCACCATGCTGGACCGCGTCAAAAAACTTGAAGACAAAGGGATTATCAAAGGATACCGAGCAGTTGTGGATCCTGAAAAACTGGGGTTAAAAGCCCAGGGGTTTGCCTGTATTTCCCTTGACCGCCATCGGGTCAAGGATATCCAGGTACTGGAAGATGAAATCAATAAAATCCCCAATGTCCGTGCCTGTTACCATATCACCGGGCGGTTTGATTATCTTCTGCATGTAGTTGCCCCGGATCTTGGGGATCTTGGCAACCTTATCAAGGAAAAACTTGCCACCATTCCGGGTATGGGAAAAATTGAAACCTTTCTTGTCTATTCAGAAGTCAAGCTTGACCAAGGATGGCCCATTGATGCAGCACAAGTATAAATACCCCTTAGGAATAATTCATAAAAAAGGAGAAAAAAATGGCAAAGAAAAAGGCAATCCATGATTTCTACAAAATGAAGGAAAAAAAAGAAAAAGTCACCTGGCTGACATCCTATGATTTCCCTACAGCCCAGTTTGCTGAAAACGCAGGGCTTGATATGATTCTTGTGGGCGATTCCCTTGGCATGTGTGTATATGGATATAAAGGCACGGTCCCGGTCACCATGGATCAATGCATTGTTCATTGTGATGCAGTCAGACGCGGGGCCCCCAATACATTTATTGTCGGCGACATGCCCTTTATGAGTTACCAGGCATCTGATGAAGATGCAGTGAGAAATGCCGGCCGCTTCCTTAAAGAAGCCGACGTGGATGCCATCAAGCTTGAAGGCGGCACAAGGGTCGCCTCAAGAATCAAAGCCATTGTGGAGGCAGGCATCGTTGTCATCGGCCATATCGGCCTTACCCCCCAGAGTTCCGGCGCGCTTGGCGGGCACAAGGCCCAGGGCAGAACGGCCAAGGATGCCGCCCTGGTGGTTGAGGATGCCCTGGCTGTCCAGGCTGCCGGTGCTCAATTGCTCCTGGTGGAAGCGGTTCCCCCGGAAGTGGCCCAATACATTACGCAAACTTTAACCATTCCGGTTTTCTCAATCGGCGCAGGAAAAGAGTGCGACGGCCAGCTGCTGATTGTCAGTGACCTTATCGGTCAATTCCAGGCCTTCACCCCGAAATTTGTTAAAAAATACTGTGATGTTGCCGCCATCATCACGACGGCCATGAAAGCCTATTGTGCCGACGTCCGGGAAGGCAGGTTTCCCGAAGACCAGCACTGTTATCATATGATGGATGGTGAAAAAGACCTCTTCATGGAACAGATGAAAAAATAATAATTCACAGCAAACCATACTACTTTATAAGGGAAAGGAAATACCATGACAGACCTTAATTCAATGCTGAAAATTAAAACAAAAGATCTTGACATCGTTAATGAACTCCTCACAAATCCTGACAATGTTCAGGTTAAAGCGCTTTGTGAGTTGATTGAAAAATTTGGCGGCGCAGCAGCGATTAATAAAAAAGCAGAACTGGCCCGAAATCCTGAAACCCTGATGCAGCGGCTTAAAGACATGAATTCCCCTTATGTCGCCGACCTTGAATGGCTGATGGAACAAAGGGACAACAAAGCGTTTATTTCCATGGATGACTATTGCAAAACCGTCCTGGGAAAAGACGCGGATGTATCTGCTGTTGATTTTTCCAATGCCGTGACCCTTGAAGTCAGTGCCATGCAGTTTTTCCCCTGGCTGATGGCCCAGGCAAGACAGGCCATTGATAAAAAAGAACTTTTGCCCGGCCGGATTATCCGTGTCAGGAACATGGCTGAACAGGTTGAAGATAACGGGGATATCCTGGCCACGGCCCTTGCCATGCAGATCATCGGCGCCACCTATGTTGAATCCCTTGATACCCGGGGAACCGACGGCAGCAATGTTCACCTTGCCGGCGGCCCTGCAACGCTTTCCGGTTTTTTCGGCGGCATCGGACAACCCAATCACTACCCCATGAAATGGGCTGAAGAATATCTGACCTATTATACCACCTATGGCATCAAACAGGTCTTGAATGTGAATTCCGGCACCATTCTTTTAGGATACATGATGCACCGTCTCGGCGTGGATATTGAATTTAAGATTTCCGTATTTGTGGGCAATGACAACCCTTATTTTATCCTGTGGACCCTCATGACAGCCAAACTCTTCTCACGAAAGGACGGCACCACTTCCCTTGTGGGCTTCAACCTTTCCAATTCCGTAAACAATGAAACCATCCGCCAGGCCAATATGCTCAGAAAACAATTGGGCCTTGAAAAACAGGTCCGTTTTGAACACCATATCACGGAAACCTATAAATCCATTGTTCTACAGCCTTACAACAGGAGAGACGAACTGGTTCAAATCGCCAAAGAGGTTCCCAATATTTCAGCCAAACATGAAGGCGGAGAACCGGAAATTGAAGCCACAAGAGAACATCCGTCTGATATTTTCGATTATTTCATGGCTAAAAAAGATATCCTGGCCGGTAACCTGATGGACACCTTGATGGATAACTACCTTGACAAGCATCATTCGGTTAACCTGACGGCCCAGGCCTTGATACGGTCCGGCATTGGCGTGATCGCAGCCACAAACTTACATTAATACCAGGAATAAAGGATATTAAAAATGATTCCGTCAAGAATGCACCAGTTTCTGCAGGATGTCCTGCCCAAAAGTGTCTGGAAAAACCGCCTGATCAAGGATGGGCCTTTAAGATTTCTTGAATTCGGCCCCCTGGATGTTGACCGTCTTCAACGTCTTGGGATTAAAGTGGACCGCCTTGGGCCGCGGCTGGTCTCCTGCATGTGGAATGAAGACAGCCCTGTACAGATCGGCGGATTTCTGGTGGTGGACAACCTTGCCATGGGACAGCCGTCCATGGGCGGGACAAGGATGCTGCCGGACATCACCCCGGATATTATCCATAACCTGGCCCGGGGCATGACCCTTAAGAATGCGGCTGCCGATCTTCCCTTCGGCGGTGGAAAATCCGGTATTGTCAAACCTGAAAATCTTTGTGAAAAAGACCGGCATGAAATCATCAAAGGATTTGGGCAGCTTCTCAACCGATACAAGGAAATATATATCCCGGGTCCGGATGTCGGGACCAATGATGCGGACATGAAAACCTTTGCCATTGAAAACGGATTGAACAATGTTGTTTCAAAACCGGCCGACATGGGCGGCAACAGGATTGATGAACTGGGCGGTGCCGCCAATGGCATTGTTGTGGCCACAAAGGCGTTGCTTGAACATCTGCCCAAGCTAAAGCAACTGCCCCAGTTTAAAAATATGGTGATTCCAAAACCCATGGACCTGGATATTCTCATCCAGGGGTTCGGAGCTGTGGGGGCGCATGTGGCAAGAATTTTTCATGATTATGATCCGGACAATAGTCCTATTATCAAAGGCATCAGTGATGAACACGGCTATCTTTTAAATAAGGAGGGGCTGCCCTGGAAAGAACTTTTTGACATGTGGAAGGAATTTGGCGCCGTCACCCGAAAGTATTTTCATGATCACATCATGCATGAAGCAACCCCCCGGTTAAAACACATGGTTTTTTCAAATTCTTCCAATAATCTGCTGACAGAGTCGGCTTTCTGCCTGGTTCCGGCATCCCCTGTATTCAATTATCTGGATGTGGATGCCGGCACAAATCCGTCCATGACCACAGACCGGATGGGGAAATGGCAGATTATTGTTGAAGGGGCAAATACCTATTCACCCAACCCTGCAAGGAAAGCGGAACGTAGAAGAATGGAACGTCATGTCTACCGGGACAAAGGGGTGCTTATTGCCACAGATTATCTGGTGAACTCCGGTGGAGTCATTTATGCAGCCCATGAACGGATTGTTCCCACACCGGATCACCTTTTGATCCCCAAAGATATTTTGGGAAATCCCACTGCCATTGAAGGATGGCTTGAAAAAAACCGGGATGACTTTGCAACGCTTGCCGAAATCCGCAGGAAAACCGCTGTTGAAAAACTTGAAACCGTTATCCGGCGCAATATGGAAGAACTCATTGACGGCCTTTGCAAGGATGCCGACAGCCTTCCCTGTGAAATTGCTGAAAAAATCAGTGTTCAACGGATTGCGGCAATGGAAAAATCAAGAACCGCCAGGGATATCATGGAAGATGCGCCCACCATCAGTGTGGATAAAAGCGTGACCGATGCCGCCCGCTTACTGGTGGATGCCCATGTTCCCATTGTCAATGTTGTCTCTGAAAAAGGCAAGCTCATCGGCATAGTGACCAACTGGGACATTACCAAAGCCATGGCATCAAAACTGCCCATGGATTCTCCATTGACCAAGGTGATGACGGCAGATGTCATTACCAACAGCCCGGATGCCACCATTATTGACTGCATCCGGAAGCTGGAAAACCATGAAATATCTGCCATGCCAATTGTTGAAGACGATAAAGTGATCGGTGTGATATCAGGAGATATCCTTGCCAGGCGAACCCTTTACAGGCTTTTGCAAACCCTGACATAAGCAATCGGATCTAATTTATCGATCATTAAAAGCTGTCTTGAGGAGTTTATCCCAAAGACAGCTTTTTTTATTCAATTAATTTTATCAAATCATGCCTTGTTTTCAATACCTCTGACCAATGCATCTGCAACCAGCGAGGATAAAAACTTAACCTCAACACCCATCTTGTAATAAGTATTCAAATCATTGAGCTGAGAATGACAGTTTTCACAGGCTGTTACAAGCAGGGATGCATGGGTTGCCTTTACCTGGTCCGCCTTGACTTTTGCTGATTTCATTCTAAATTCATGGGTGTCTTCACCCAAGGCAACAAGTCCGCCGCCGCCGCCGCAGCAAAAGTTGGCTTCAGGTTTTTTTGACATGTCTACAAAATGATCTGTCAGATGTTTTAAAATATATCTTGGCTCATCCATAACCCCGCCGTTCCTGGCAATCTGGCAGGGGTCATGATAGGTGACAATGCCTTTAAATGTGTTTTTAGCCAGGGTTATTCGTTTTTCCCGGATATATCTTGCATGGACCTGAGTTATAGATGAGACCGTAAAAGACTGTTTGCCCGACATCTGTTTTAATACCCTGAAGGCGGTTCCGCATTCGCAGATACAGACCTCTTTTACATTGAGACGGTTTGCTTCATTGATGATGCGATCCATGATCAATTTGGTCTTGGCAGGATCTCCCACAAATGCCCCGAAATTTACCGCTTCAAAAAAACTTAAGGTCCAGTTTTCCTTTGCCGCATTGAAAACCGCTGCAGCCGGTATGATTGAATGGGCGCCGGCCAATGCAACATAAAGGACATCCGCCCCCTGGACCTCTGTGGGGATGGGAATCTGCCCGGCCTCAAGCTTCCATTTTCCGACAACATCCGCCTCCAGCCGCTTGAGTCCATCAATAAACCCTTGTTTTATCAGATCAATGGACTCACCCTTTGAAATGGAAACATCGGCAAGCATGGAAAGAATTTCCGGCTCAGCCTGTGCCACAACAAGCATCAGCTTTGCAATGGACATGATTTGCTGGGTATCGATGCCGAAAGGGCAATGGATCATACACCGTCTGCAACCCGTACAGGAATAGGCAGCCTTATTCAGATCATCTAAAGCTGTATCATCCAGCACTTTTGCTTCACCCCAGGAGGGCAGAAGCTTTCCTTGAAGCTTGAAGTATTTTTTATACAGCTTGCGAACCACTTCCGCCCTTGCTGCAGGTGAATATTCAGGCCGGGGCATGGACCTGAAAACATGACAGGATGTTGTACATATCCCGCATCTGGCACAGGTTTCAAGATACATCTCAATTGTTTTTGTCAGCTTCCCTTCAAATGCCGTCAGAAGCTTTTCACGTAAATTGTCTTCCATTTTATCCTCTCCTGATTTTATTTAAGGGTATGGTGAAGATGGCATGCATCATTTTGCTGAACGGAAAAAACATGAGGAACAGGTTGGCAAAAAACACATGGAACACCAGCATGAATGAATGCCCGGAATAGGTGACTTCGGAAATATCCGGTTTCAATACCAGCAGGCTTGTCAAATAACCCTGGTATTCACCTGCCCCCATCTCACCGTATCCAAACCAGGTTCTGGCCCAGTCAAGTTCGCTTCCCAGTATCACCGTGAACAAAAGGAGGATCAACAGAAAATAATCTTCCGGCACGGATAAATTCCTTGCCTCGGATGAAAAGCGCCTGAAAAGAAAATAATTCAGCGATACAAACAGTGTTACCCCGACAAACCCGCGGCCTAAAAACACGTCATGCTCAATAATCTGGAAGATGGCAAAGGGTCGAATAAGTTCAATATGCCCGATGACAAGCAGAACAATGCAGGCATGAAAAACAATTAAAAAGAACCACATCACCGGCTTGGCCTTAAATACCGCCGGCATCAGAAAGGTATCTATTAATGCATGAAGCCAGGCGGGGTTTTTTTGAGGATACACATTCAAGGGAATGGGTAACGCGGGCTTCCTTAAAATAGATACGATTCTAAAAACAATCCCTGCTGTAAATACAGCAAAAGAAAGGTATACCATGGGGACGAGGATAATATAATTCAGGGTATCCACTGTTTTTTCTCCTAATTACTATTTATTAACCACTATTTGTTGCGTTTAACATAAAATGTTATTTGTTTCTCATCCTGAATCGTTTCAATAATCTCATGGCCATTGATTCTGGCCCATGCAGGAAAATCCGTCATGGATCCCGGATCCGTGGTTATTGCCTGGACCACCTGACCCACTTCAACCTCTTTTATGCCCTTGCTGATTTTAACAATAGGCATTGGGCATGCAAGTCCCTTTAAATCCAGTATCTTATCTGCTTTGATGTCATTACTCATTTTTAAACTCCTTTTTTAATCCTGCCGGCACATCAGACAGGAAATATTAAAATCTGGATACCCTGTCTTAAATAAACAATTGAATCTTGCTGTCGATTGCCTCTTCAAGAAATTTTGCAACACCGCAATAGGTCAGGCCCGGGTAATCTATCATTTCTTCGGATTTGAATCCCATAAGATCCATGGACATTTCACACACATAAATATTTACCCCGAGTTCTCCGGCCATCTCAATCATCTCATCCAAAGATGCAACATTTTTCTTGGTCATCAGACTTTTCATCATGGCCGTACCGGCACCCCCCATGTTCATGCTGGAAAGTTTGAGCTTGGATGCGCCTTTTGGCAGCATGGCACCAAACATTTTACTGACAGGGTCCTTACCCTTGGCGCTTTTGTCTTTTGCCCTGAGCATGGTTGTTCCCCAGAAGGTAAAAAACATCACGACCTCCATTCCCATGGCCACAGCGCCGGTACCAATGATAAAGGCGGCCAGAGCCTTATCCAGATCCCCGCTGAAGACGATCATGGAAAGTTTGTTGTTGGCAATCCTTGCATCCATGGTGCCCATCTGTGCCTTGAGTTCATCAATCTGTTTTTGCAGTTCTTCCATTTTATACCTCCAAGATTAAAATTATTTAGTTCATACTATGAACCATATGATTAAATTTTTTTTATTTTGCTGCGGTTTATTCTTTACCCGTCATAAATTGTTTGCCCGATTCCATACACGCCTTTAAAAGGTCAAGGTTTGTCAGAAGCTTCTTTCTTTCTGTTTCATCTACCTGGGACAAGACAACGCGATGCAGGTCATCTTGAAACGCCTTGATATCAAGAAGCTTCTCTCTGCCTGAGGGCGTCAGGCTGATCAATGAAACCCGGGAATCCTCAGGATCCTTTATTCGCTTGATTAAATCCTTTTTCTGCAGGCCGGTTATAATTTTTGTCATCCTGCTTTTCCCAACATTCATTTTCAGTGAAATGCTTTTTGAAGTCAGATATTTTTCATCTTTGAAAAACATCAGACAGCGAAGCTCAGCGTCCGGAAGATCAAATTCCCTGCTCTGATGCTGAAGCCTTTCCTGGCAGCACTGAAACAGAATATTGATCAAATTTTGAAATTCATTGAGCTGGTACTCTGTCACGTTGGTATTTATTTTTAAGTTTGTTTGGTTCATATTGTGAACTATATCCATTTTTCTTGATCCTGTCAATACTTAAACCAAAAAAATAATCTCCATGGATACTATCAAGTCACCACAGATACCTTGATTTTTTATTCCCCTTAATCTTCCTCAAGAATATTGCAATTCTAAACTGATTAACGTATTTAATACGAATTAACATTCAGTTGTGACCCCCTGAAAAAGCCTGATACTTTTTTTCTCACAACTAAAATTAATAACCCCTGTCAGGAGAAACCAATGACTGCAACTGTTTTTTTCATGGATTTAGAGGCCACCTCAAGGGAAAATCTTCCCGAAAAACTGTCAAGGCTTGTTAAAACAGCAGGCATTGACACTGTTTTAACTCAAAATGACCTGACCGCGGTAAAAATCCATTTTGGTGAACAGGGCAATACCGCTTATATCCGCCCGGTCTTTATCAGAAAAATCATCCAGGCCATCAAGGAAACAAAAGCCATTCCCTTTCTCACCGATGCCAACACCCTTTATGTGGGAACCCGTGTGAACAGCGTCTCCCATATTCACACAGCCATTGAAAACGGATTTTCCTATTCGTCAATGGATGCCACCCCGATCATTATTGCCGACGGGTTAAGGGGAAAAAGCGAAACAAAAATTGCTGTTAACCAGAAAAACTGCAACCAGGTCCATATCGGGTCTGAAGTGATTGATGCGAGCGCCCTGGTGTCTGTTGCCCATTTTAAAGGCCATGAACTTTCAGGCTTTGGCGGGACATTGAAAAACCTTGGCATGGGATGTGCCTCAAGAAGAGGAAAACTTGACCAGCATTCCAATGTAAGTCCAAAAATAAAAAGAAAAACCTGTATCGGGTGCGCTGAGTGTGCAAAACACTGTCCTTCAAATGCCATACATCTGGAGGAGAAAAAAGCCTTTATTGACAAGGGAAAATGCATCGGATGCGCTGAATGCATTGTCAGGTGCCCCACAGGATCTGTGAATATCAACTGGAACCAGACCGTTCCGGTTTTCTTAGAAAAAATGATGGAATACGCCTTTGGTGTTCTTAAAAACAAGAAAAACAAGTCTTTTTTCATCAACTTTATTACGGATATTGCCCCGAAATGCGATTGCCTGCCTTACAGCGAAGCCCCTATTGTCGGCAATGTGGGTGTCCTTGCATCCACTGACCCTGTTGCCATTGACCAGGCCAGCGCCGACCTTGTCAACCAGCAAAAGGCATTGCCCGGAACTGTCCTGACAACAAATCTGAATCCGGGTGAAGACAAATTCAAGGGACTCTACCCGTCTGTTGACTGGGAGCATCAGCTTGAGTATGCCCAGGAACTGGGGCTTGGCACCAGGAAATACAATCTGGTTAAATTAGAAACACTATCATATAAGAAATAACTTGAAAGACCGACCATGGGTGGAGAATTACATATTTATGCGCTCATGCTCTCCATCCTCGCCGGAAGTTCTCAATTGACATTGAAACAATGATTCTGATAGAATGTACAGCAATTAAAACTCTCTATGAGGTTAAACATTAATACCCATCATGAAACAAATTATAACCATTTTTTTGGTTCTTTTTCTGACCCTGCCCCTTGAAGGAAGCGATCTATCCAAAACAAATCCTTCTCTGCCTCTGGATGTAAACCCCAAAACAGTACTGCCTTTGATAGAACTTCTGGATAAATCCCTTCAGCTAAAGCTTGAAGACATTGTTTTCAGTCATCCTTCCTGGCGACGAATGATCCAGAACAAAAAGATGACCATTGGCATTGTAGACCTGACTGATCCCTCCAATGTCCTTTTTGCAAGGATAAACGGAAATGTGATGATGTATGCGGCAAGCCTTCCCAAGCTGGCGATTCTATTAACCGCATTTCACTGTTTTGAACACAAGATCATCAAACAGACGCCCGAAATAATGAAAGATCTGAATCTCATGATACGAAAATCCGATAATCGGGCAGCCACCCGCATGATCGAAAAAGTCACCATGGAAAGAATCCAGCAGGTCCTGACCTTAAAAGACTATGAATTTTACGATGAAAATCATGGGGGCGGTCTGTGGGTGGGCAAAAAATATGCCCAGACCGGGAAAAGAATTCCTGATCCGCTTAAGGGGTTGAGCCATGCTGCCACAGCTTCCCAGGTCTGCCGATTTTATTATCAGCTTGCCATGGGTAAGTTGATAAATAAGGAAAGAAGCCGGGAAATGCTTGAAATACTCATTAACCCGGGAATTGAACACAAATTTGTCAAAGTACTCCGCAAAATTGTCCCCGAGGCGACCCTTTTCAGGAAATCGGGAACCTGGAAGACATGGCATTCTGATTCCGTTCTGGTATGGGGTCCCGAATGGCGGCGATACATTGCCGTAGCCCTGATTGACAACAAGAACGGAGAAGACATTCTCAGGAAACTTATTCCTGAACTGGAAACGGTTCTCAAACTGAATGCAATATCAATGAAAACCAGGCAGGCCTGATCGTTTTTCTTCCATTCGAAAGGCGTTCGAACTGTTGGAACCCTTTAAAAAAATGATGCTACAAAAAAAACACTTTGGATGGCAACAACCGGTCTTGTCTTTCATGGATAAATTTTTTGATATCCGGGAAGGAGAAATCAATCGATCCATATGGATGTTTGTTTATCTTTTATTATTTATAACGGCCCTGATGATTGTCAAACCGGTCAGCAATGCCCTGTTCCTCAACCAGTTCGGGGCAAGGCAGCTTCCGTTTGCCTATATGCTCACTGCTTTTTTTGCTGCAACCTTTTCATCGCTTTATGCCATGCTTCTCAAAAAGATTCCCCTGGACAGGCTGATGAAAGCAACCCTGGCTGCAGCCATTTTTTTATTGATGATCTTCTGGATATTTATCCATTTTCAATGGTTTAAAAGCGTTTCCCTTTATCTTTTTTTTGTGTGGGTCGGTCTGTTCGCACTTATCTGTGCTTCACAATTCTGGCTGTCAGCCGGACTATTCTTTAATGTCAGAGAGGCAAAACGACTGTTTGGACCCATTGGCTCGGGCGCTATTCTGGGGGGCATTATCGGTGGGTATATCACCAAACTTCTGGCGCCTTCCTGGGGAAGCAACAACCTTATCGTCATTTCAATCGTCTGCCTTTTTTTGTGCATCCTGATCATGAAAAAACTGTGGAAGACCCACGGACAACCGAAAACAGACTCCCGGCCCGACCTGAGAACCATTGATTCCATTGACCAGAAAACCTCTTTTTCTCAAATTATCAAATCAAGACATTTAAGTTTCCTGGCTGCCATACTCGGCATCTCTGTGATTGTTTCAAGACTGGTCGACTACCAGTTCAATGTCATTGTATCTTCAAATATCAGTGATAAGGATCAACTGGCCGCATTCTTAGGCTTCTGGATGTCCAATTTGAATATTCTTTCTCTTTTGGTTCAACTTTTTATCACCCGCAAGATCATGGAACTTCTCGGCGTAGGCTATTCCCTGTTCTTTCTTCCGGCAGCAGTCCTGACCGGTGCGGTATTCACATTTTTCCATCCGGCACTCTGGTCAGCCGTTATCATCAAGCTCAACGAGGGAGGATTCAAGAATTCGTTGAATAAATCCGGCATGGAGCTTTTATTTCTCCCCATCCCGCTTCACATAAAAAACCAGGCCAAAACCTTTATTGATATCTTTGTCGACAGTGCGGCAAGCGGGATCGGCGGTCTTATCCTCGTATTCCTTGTTTTTGGGGCAAATATCTCCCCTTCCCAGATCAGTATTGTTATTCTCTTTCTGGTTCTTCTCTGGTTTCTTTTGATCCGCAGGGTTAAAAAAGAATACATACGATCCTTTAAGGATAAGTTTGAACTCGATCCTGAAACCGCAGCGCAAACCCTTGGGCCTCTGATGGACAATGAAGAAGCGATTAAAAAAATCACCCGGGTGCTGGAGGGATCTGATGACATGGAAGTATTAAAAACACTTCAAATGATTACAGAATTTCACAATGAAAAACTTGCGCCCTGCTTTGTTCGCCTCCTGGATCATTCCCATCCGCAAATCCGTATGGAAGCCCTTAAACAGCTTTATTTTTCAAAAAAAGTAACCGTTCTTGAGCAGGCCACGGCATTGACCCTGTCTGACAGCATCTCCCTGAAGACCGAGGCCATCCGGTATCTGTTTCACCATTCACAAGAACGGCACCACAGCCTTAAAACCTTTCTGGAAGATCCTGACTACCGCATCCGGGGAGCTGCATTGCTGTGCCTGGTAAGGGAAGCCCGCATGAACAGATCTCTTAAAAAGATGTTCACGCCAGACCTTTTCATTGAAAAAACATTGCTTAATATTCAATCATTGTCAGACCCTGAACAGGTTGCGTTCACAAAAAAAATCTGCATCCAGGCCATCAGCACTGCCGATATTCACACTTTGTATCCCTATCTTTACATTCTCATGGATGATACGGATCAGGCAGTGGTTATTGCAGCCATTCAGGGAGCCGGGCAAACCCAGGACCCTGATTTTGTAGAGGTTCTGCTGCCTTTTTTAAACAGAAAGCCTGCCTTGAGAGATGCTGCGATCACGGCACTGACATATTACGGCTCCCAGACCCTTGATCTGTTGAGCAGCTGCCTTTCAAATACCTATCTGCCATACAATATCCGCAAACACCTCCCGGAAGTCATTGCTGCTTCAGGAAGCCAGAAAGCTGTGGATATCCTTGCCCATCACCTGAAGCAGCAGGACCTTGGCCTGAGATATGAGACGATCCGGGCGCTCAATAAACTGAGAATCAAATCCAATACCCTTGTATTCGACAAAGCCGGCATTGTTCCAAGAATCAAGAACGAGGCCGGGGATTATATGGATATGCTCATGATTCTCTATTCACAAAAACAACTGGAACCTTTAAAAAAACGTCCCGGCATTTCACGGGCAAGGGCCCAGTTGACAACCGCACTTGAAAATCGTATGGATGCAAGTCTTGAACGGCTGTTCAGACTTCTCGGACTGAAATACCCACCCGTTGAAATGTATAGCGCCTATAAGGGAATCCGCAGCCAGGACAGGGAAATGCGCCTGAACGCTATGGAATTTCTGGATAATGTGCTGGAGATAAACCTGAAGAATACACTCATGCCGATTATTGAAACCGGCAGCATTCGGCCGGAGGAGATGTCCTATCCTCCGAGAGAGGAAATTCCTGAAGAATATGAATCCTATGTCACCCTCCTTCAGGGGCATGATGATTTTCTCAAGGAAAAAACCCTTTACCTTTTATCGTTTATTGAAGATGAGCGTTATATTCCTCATATGGCAAAACTGTTGAACAGTCCGGTCAGGGGGGTGAGAAACATGGCACGGTTTGCCCTTGAAAAAACAGGGCGGTTTCAAATCAGTTCGCGGTCAAGAAAAAAAACCCCGGCCCATCTGCCTTCCGGTCAGTGAATGCAGGGTTGTTTTCGCTGACTCAGGGCTGTGTTTTCATTAATGCTTCGATCTCAGTGGCCAGGGTCTGGTGGTCCAAGGCTGAATTCTTCTTTAAAACATTGGACATCAGCGTAACCATATAGATCCTGGAATCCGATTGCTCAACAATGACCACGGAATTCATTATGTTTTCCTGATTGCCCATATATTTTTTACAGGTAAAGCCGGGCTCAGGTTTGCACCGATAAAGGCTGCCGGACTTAAAATAGACGGCTGCCTTTGACAAAGAAGGTGAAGAGGCATAGCGAATCCGTTTTGCCGTGGTATACATCAGCCGCTTGATCTCAAGACTTGACCAGGGATCAATAATTCTGCCCTGTTCCATGGCCACCAGATATTTTAGAAGCCCGAAAGGAGAAGCAAAGCTGTCTCCTTCACCGGAAATCTTTTTTTTGCCCTGGCTGGTAAAAAAACTTCCCAAATGAAATTCTTCCCTTGAAATACCTATAGCAAGCAGGGGTTCATTGACAACTGCTGCTGCCAGAAAAGAGAGCTGCTGTTTTGGAAAGGTTGAAAAAAAAACGTCCTCTTCCTCTCTGGAAGGCGGATACAGCTTACCGAAATGGCGCATGAGAATGAGCTCTTTCCAAAGGGTGCTGGCAGCGGAATTGGCACTGGCGGAAATCATGTGATCTGCCCATTCATAAAGGGAAAACCTATCCCCCTGTTTTGCCGGACGACTGGCAAAGGCCCCGGTATCCGGCAAGAAAACCGGTATGTCATGATGATCGGTTTCTATCCAGGGTCCGGCAACAACCATTCTGTTTTTCAAGAGCTCATGACGCTTTTCCACAGTATCCGGGAAAAGGCGTTGCAGTTCATTGAACAATCCCGCGGCAATGGCAAGCTTACCCACACTTCCGACGGCAAACCTTCGATCCGCCTGTCTTAAGGCAAGCCTTACCGGACGGCCAGGAGAAATATCCAGGATAGCAAGGGAATAACTCTCATCCCTGTTAGGGAAAAGGGCTTCTATCTTCTGCTGCAGTCTTAAATCAACCAGGGGGCCTGTGTCTGAAAGATTCAATTCTTTTATGTCTGAAGGCAAGGCAATGGATGAAAGATTTAAGGCAGCACCGGGCAAGAGCCGTGGGCCGGGTATTTTTTCGGCCATGATCAGCTCCAGGCGTTTGAGGCGCCGGATGCCTGAATACTCATATCCGTCAAAAGGATATGCATGTGCTCCCTCTGGAAGAAAAGCCAGCCAGAACACCATTAATACGATAAATGAAATAAAATGTTTCACTCTTTTACTCCTTGTCTTCATGGTTCAAGCGCCTGATCCATGGAAATTGTTCCGGGTCCAGAACCGCCCTGATCCAGTTCGAGCAGATAATTCAGAGAACCGGCCCGCTTGTTTTCAACAAACGGACGGGCCTGGAACAACCGCATGGAACCATTGATAAATCCAAGCTCTATATCAAAGGGTCCCTGGCCTTCTATGCCGGGCGTACCCGGCAGAACCCTGCGGACGGTTTTTACAAGATCCCGGATCTGCCGCCTGTCCTCCCGGGTCAGTATGGGCTGGTCAAAGGTCAGGAATTGTTTTTCAATTCCCCCGGTTGCAGGCAGCCGGGTACAAGCGGTTTGTCTTGCCGGATACATCAAAATATCAGGCCCTGATTCTGTCAAAAGGTAGGTTTCAGCCGCCTGTCCTTCAACAGCCCCGCCTGCGCCGCGGTTAAAGGCTGCCGTGATATCCAAAGGTGAGTTGGAAACAATCCCGTGGGTGATCACCACTCCGGATTTGTCAACATTAACCGATGGCAGCAACAGAATGGACGGGAAAACATTTTCAGGGTTTTCAAGGTATTTCTGGCGCCACAGAAAACTTCTCTCACTGTAGGGAGAGGCCCACACCTCCCGGATTCCCTGAAACAGCTTCTCCTTATCTTGAATATTAAACAAGGTAAGATTCAAGCCTGCCCCGGTAAAATTCGGGATGTCTTCCATGTTGGTATCGCTGCGGATAAATACCGGGACATTGCCCAGAGCATCCTTGAACGTGGTTTCAAACATTTTGGCCAAAGCGGTTTCAAATCCGGGTAAAAACGGCAAGGTTTGAATGGCAGACTGAAGCTGCAAAAGGGTTGCCACCAGCTGAGTCTCGCTGAGTGACTCATTTGACAGGGCTTTTGTCAAAAACTGCCAGAAAGTGATGGAAAGGCCGGGCATGACCTGGTCCATGTGTTCACGGAAAAGACCAAAGGGGATCACGATCCCCTCCACAACCCGGTCTGGGAATAAAAACTTCAGCTGGCCGAGATTTGCAGCCTTTGGACCGCAGATTCTGCCTGAATCATCTGCCCTGATCCGGCTCAAGGGGATCAGAACCTTTTGTGCCAGATCTATTTTTTCCACCGGAACCCTGAAAAGGTCCTGACTTCTTTTTGTGCTCCAGACCAGGGATCTCTCCTTTTTCGTAAGCATGCTGTCCTGCTTGAGAACGACCGAACCCCTCTGGGATACGGCATAAAACATCAGCTGGCCTGAATAGGGCTGCAGGCTGTCCAGGTTTTCAGAAGAAATCACTGCATTGGGGATACCAAGGTTCCTTGCCAGAAGCTGGACATGGGAAACAAGATTCCCTTCGGAAACCGTCAGCATGCCGGCCACGGGCTTCAGCTCTGACGGGATGGTTTTGAAGGCATACACCTTTTTTGAATCCACAGACACTGTCCCTGGTTTTTCCGGAATGACCTCCAGGATGCCATGGGCAAGCCCGGGATTCAATCCCCTGACACTCTGGGGCTGAACCCCGGCCGGCAGCTGGTGTGACACGCCGGCTGCTTCTTGGGCAAACCGGGTCAGCTTTCCAACAGCCTCACCCAGGGGCAGAAGAACCGATGATCGGATTCGATCGTCCAAAAGGCCATGGGCTTTGGGCTCAAATTGTGAATACAGGATTATCTGCGGCAGGTATGTGGATCGTATCATCAAGGTTCCCCAGTCCACGATACGCCGGACCTGTTCAACCATAATCTGGAATTGCCTGAAAGCCAATGTGCCGTCAGGCTTTTTCAGGCCATAGGCATCTGCCGCAGCCCACTCCCACTTTTCCATATATCCGCATCCTGCAGCAGCTTTTGCCAGGATACGGCATTTTTCCAACAGTTGTGCCAGGGTACGGGTGTGATAGTTTCCAATTGAGGAAAACAAAACCCTCTCTATCTCCAGGGACAAATCCATCAGCGGCAGCCGCATATCCGGCCGGGCCGTCAGCACCAGGGTGCGTATTGTCAAGAGCAGGTCCGCCATATCTTCATAAGGATTGGATGCCGAAACAAAAAAACCTTCCACAGGTTTATCGATCAGATCCATGGACCTACTTAGAGACTTCATGGAGTCGGACAATTCCGGAATCTGTGCAATTTTGGCAGTCATCAGTTTTTTCAGGCTGGCTGAAGCAGAAAAAGAATAAACCGCTTCAAGGTTTTCAACAAGCGATTTGAACAAGTTTGCCTGTTTTTCATCAAGGACTGCCCTGTTTTTCTCCCAAAATATTTTCACCTTTAAAAGATCGCCGGAATCAGGCTGGCCGTGAATTTTCACCCGCAGGTCCATAAAACCGGGAATCTGATCGGACAAGGTTCCGGAAACCGCCCGGATGGTCTGCAGGCGATTCAGGTTTGGGCCATGGTGGGGAATAACCCTGCAGGCCTCCCGAACCAGAAAAAACTGTCCGGCTGCTGCTTCAGAATCCTGCAGCAGCCATTTTAAAAACCCTTCGCCCCAGGCACTCTCGTCCTCAGCCTGGATGGCGCCCCTGTAATATCTGGCATGGCGGTAAATCCATCCGTCGTCCGCAAGCAAAAGATACTGGATCAATGCATACTGTTTTATCCGGGAATGACGGTCTTTTACATCCCATATTTTTTCATAGGGCACCCCTGCAAGGACCATATTCAGATAAATATGTGTGTCCTGTTCAAGCCTGCCGACCCATTCTTTGGGGACCCCGTGCTGGCGACCGCCCGGCGACTGGCACCGCTCCTTTGCAGGAAGAATTTTACCATCCGGGCAGAACCATTTAATGGCCTGGAAAGGGCCTTTAGGGTCTTTTTTCATTGCCTGTATCAACTGGATCCTGTCATTTTCCGGCTGTGCCTGGGCACAGTCAGATATTGAAACCCCAAAGGATACAGTCCATAGCAATACTGTAATGATTATTTTTCCCTGAAACCCGTTCATCAAAAAATCTCCTGAAACCTGTTTTTCATGATGTTGTTTAAAAAAAATTCCTTGTCATCCACCCATTTTCCGGCCGGGTTGATGCCTGGAATCAAACTGCACCCATCAAGGCAAACAAGAAATAGGCAGATCCGGAAACTGCAGCAGATCCCGGGATGGTTAACACCCATGCGAGAACAATAGTTTTGGCCACACCCCATCTGACCGCTGAAAGGCGATGGACCGATCCAACGCCGATGATACCACCGGTAATGGTGTGAGTGGTTGAAACCGGAATCCCTGCAAAGGAATTCCCGATAATGGATGCAGCCGCAGCCATTTCTGCACAGAATCCGTCGACCGGCATCAATTTTGTTACCCGCATGCCCATTGTTTTCACCACCCGCCAGCCCCCGAGCAATGTTCCCATGGCAATGGCCAGATGGCAGGTGAAGATCACCCACACCGGGACGGAAAAGCCCTCCTGCCAGCCGCCAGAAACAAGCACCATGACAATGATTCCCATGGTTTTCTGGGCATCGTTTGCTCCGTGGCCAAGACTGAACAGGGCTGAAGAGATAAGCTGGCCGATACGGAAAAAGCGATCTACTGATCCAGGCGGCCAGCGTCTGAAAACCCATGCGGTTACAATGGAAAAGAAAATGCCCAATGCCATGCCCACAAGGGGTGAGAGAATAATAAACATACCGATTTTAATAATTCCGGGCAGGATCAATACCTTGACTCCGCCCTTTACAAGACCGGCACCGATGATGCCTCCCACAAGGGCATGGGAGACGCTGATGGGAAGTCCCATGACCGTACACACATGGGTCCACAATACAGCACCCACCAGCACCGCCAGGACAAACCAGAGGGAAAGGATATCAGGGCTGACCACACCCCTGCCAATGGTTTTGGCCACTCCGACACCAAAACCAAAGGCTGCAACCAGATTGAAAAACGCAGCCCAGGCCACAGCCATGCGCGGGGACAATACCCGGGTAGACACAATTGTGGCAATAGAGTTGGCAGCATCGTTCATCCCGTTTAAAAAATCAAACACCAGTGCGATAAAAATAATGACCCCGGCAAAAAGCATTGTCTCCATTCACTTCGTCCTTATGCGTATTTTATCATGATGGTTTCAATCACATTGGCCAGATCTTCGCAACGGTCAATTGCCGCTTCCAGGTGCTCATATATTTCTTTTTGCTTCATCAAAAGAAATGGATCAGAAGGATTTTCAAAAAGATCGTGCAGCGCCCTGCGAAGCGTCATGTCGCCTTCATTTTCAATGCTGTTCACATCAATGCAGATTTTAAGAATGGCATCTTTTTGCTTCAAATCACTCAGCATTCCAATGGCAGCGGCAAGTTTTTCAAATGCTCTTTTCAAAATATCAATCTGTTCTTTTACCGCATCCGGCGGCAATGGCATATTGTAAATCTCCATTCGCGTTCCTGCTTTTTCCAGCATGTCAACAATATCATCCGTATGGTTGGCAAGCATCCGTATATCTTCCCTGTCAAAGGGGGTTACAAAAACACTGTTTAACAATGCAAAAATCTCGTGGGCGATGTCATCGGCCCTGTTCTCGGTTTTTTTAATACGCGCAGTCAGTTCCTGTCTTTTTGAATAGTCATTTAACAATTGTTCGAACAAATCAATCCCCTCAACAACACAATCCGCATGCTGTTTGAAAAGGGTAAAAAAACGATTCTCTTTTGGCAAAAATCTTTTAAACATGTTGCTTTCCCTGTTTTTTTACGCTTGTTTTTGTTTATGATAAACAGAATCCGGATAAAACCTGCAAATTATAAAATCTGCAACTTTATTTTTACCTATACACACACCTGATTATACCGTATCATTTTAATCATGTATATTGCATATAAAAAAAATAAAAAAGGTTCACAATATATTTTACGGGAATCTTATACCCTTGGCGATCAATTGACGTTCAGGGACCTGTTTGATCTGGGTTCTGACCCGTCGAAGTTCATCAAATATGCAGGCCACAATGCCTTTTATTTTGATGAAACAATTCAAGATGCCCTGTCCCAAGCCAATGCAAGGTATGATTCCGACGAGCTTGAAACCCTTTTCTGGCCCTGGATCAGGCCGGATATAAAAAGAGCTATTGACACTTTCAGGAACCGATCGTCCAACAGGTCCAGCAAAAAACTCAGTGACCTTGAAAAAGAGCAGATATCTGGCAGGGTCCACAGTTTTGACAAAAGAAGAGCCCATTATTTAAAATTCGGAACCATGGACCAGGGAGCGGTTGAAAATATGCCTGTCGTACTTTTCAAGGACCATGTTCATCAATCCAGGGATGAAATTGAGCAGCACTTTCTTAAGCAGGAATTTGCTTTAAATGCCCGGGAATTAAAAACTTATGTGTATACGGTTTTTGATCTTCAACGTTTTTTTTCAAGCATGCTGGCAAAAAAAATGCCCCACGCCCTGGATCAGGAAAAGGTGGACGACTATTTTCTCAAAGAAATCTGCCGGCTCAATTTAGAACTTTTCAACAAAAAGACTCAGCTTGATGACTATATGATCCGGTATGTTTTCCTGTTTTTTGATCATCCGTATGCCGACACAACCCTGCTGGATGATTTTGCCAGGGCCTTCATGTCCAGGCATCGAGTTTTCAGGCCCAAACCTCAAAAATCCATTACCACGCAAAATGCCTGTAAAATTTTCAACATTACAAAAACAGAGTTTGGCGCAATGACAAAAAAACACCTGACAAAATTGTACCGCAGACTTGCAAGACAGGTTCACCCCGATACTGGCGGTTCCCATGAAAAGTTTGTTGAACTGAATACTGCCTACGAAATTCTGCTGGAAAATATTAAATAATCGCCATTATCTGTTTTTTTGAAGGACCAGGTCATCATATTCCGAGCTGGTGACTGAAGCCTTGATAATCACCGGCCCGGTAAGGAAAACTGCTTTTTGCAAGGCCGCTTTATAGGCAGCTTGATCCGAGGCATTTAAAACCGGCACACCAAGGAAATGATCTGAATCCGGATAGTCTTTTTCAAAAAGTCTTGTGCCATAATAGGACGGGTAATTTTTCCGGGTTTGTTTAATCCGGATCAACGCAAGTTCATTATCCGATAAGAGGATAAAAATGATGTGCAACCCCAGCCGTTGAGCGGTTGCCATTTCTCCTGCCGCCATCAGAAACCCGCCGTCTCCCATTACACAGGCCACTTTTTTATCCGGGCAGCATAGTTTTGCTGCAATGGCCGCTGGAATAGCAAACCCCATTGACGACCATCCGTTTGTCATCAACAGGCACCCGGGTTCAGGCGTGGGCCATTTCTGCCCGATCAGATGCAGATGGGCCCCTACATCACAGGTCAGGATACCATCCTTTGGAAGGATGTCTCTCAATCCTTCCAAAACGGCCAGGGGACCAAATGACATATCAGGGGCTTTCAACGCTGCAAACATTTTTTGTTTTCGCTTTAACAGCGCTTCCAGATCCCAGGCATGGTTCAACCGGGGAAATACCAGAAATGATTGAAGGGAGACCTGCATATCTCCGACAACATCAGCGGCAAGTTTACAGTTATATGTATCCAGGTCTGCGGGGACAATACTGATATGGACAATGGGAGCCTTTGGTATCCAGTCTTCATAATTGACTTCAACCGGATCATACCCGATACCGATGATCAGATCTGCCTGCTGGTGGGTCTGAGCCACCATATTTGCCAGAGCATGGTTCAAGACGCCAACATATAAAGGATGATCTTCCGGCACCATGCCCTTTGCCATTGGGGTCAGCACAACCGGCAGGCCAAATTTTTCAACCACCTCAAGTATCAATGGTTTCAGTTGCGATTGCACAGCTGTTAACCCTATAACAACCAAAGGCTTTTTTGCCTTCAAAACGGCCTGGCGCATAGTTTCCATAACAGCGGCAGGTGCGGGTTTGATCCCTGGACTCGGTTTTAACACGGTTTGTTCTTCCCGGATTTTAAGGCTGCTGATATTTGAAGGGACACCAATATGCACCGGGCCCGGCAATCCGGTACCGGCAATTTTGGCAGCCGCTAAAAGTGTCTTTTTAACCCGTCCGGCCTCTAATCGGGTTGTCCATTTGGTGATGGGCTTAAACAATGCCTGAAGGTCAATATTCATCTGGACGGTTCGATGCCGTTTTTCTTCGGGCAGTTCATCTGTAAATGCCAGAAGCGGGGACCGGTCAAGCAATGCTGCCCCCACACCGGTTGAAAGATTGGTGGCCCCCGGGCCGAATGTGGCAAAACAGGCCCCCGGGATCCTATTCAGCCTGCCGCAGACCGATGCCATAAACCCGGCAGCAGCTTCATGGCTGACAAGGATGAAATCAATCCCATCGGTTTTACGGATCGCCTCCATATAATCGATCATGCTGCCGCTGGGCACGCCAAAAACATACCGGATGCCGATCTCCTTAAGGGTTTCGGAAAATTGCTGCCCTGTTGTTTTCATTTTTCTCTCTTTCTTTAATCAAATAACAGTTAACCTCTATAGACCCTAACAGAATCTGTTTGAATTAATCAATATAATCCGTTTTCTGATGGAATTGAATATCGCTTATCCATAAAAATTGCAGCACCCCTGTTTTTTAAGGTTCAATGGGCGTATTGAGGTGTGACCGACTCTATTTGACTTGGATAATATTGCAGGTTGAAAAAAAAAATGCAAAAAAATGCAAAACTCAGGGTTTACCCCGATTGCTTTCATCTATTCATATTTGATATATAGATATTCTTGGTTTTAAAATTTCAAGTCTTTATTTTATAAAAAAGGAGAAAATCATGGATTGTATTGAAGAAAAAAATCCTGAATTTATTGAGGATACAATAACATACACTATAGCTTCTGACTTGAGAAATCTTTTATCTGCCATCAAGGGGCGAACGATTTTAATGAAGAATGTGATCAACCCCTCAAATCCGCTTCAATACCATTTTGACGAAATTTTAAATTGCCTTGATGAGAGTTCTGATATTACTAATCTTCTTTTGGATCCGCATCTGTATTGATATTTGCCACCAGATCATTTTGTCTTTGATGACCATAGAAAAAGCATCACTGCTGCTATGCCGATTGAACCGGATAGGTATTGCCCTTGATGATTAAGAAAAGCTGCCCGTTTTTTTCTTCCATAAACTTTGAAATTTTTAACAGCGCCCGTGATGTAAACTTGATCCTGTGTTCAGGGGTTTGAAGATAAAGGTTGTCTTCCCTGTTATACAGCTTGCCTGCATCAAGTTTTATCGTATCATTGTTATTTAATGCAAGTGTGATATCTTTCTCTTCCTGCACGATGACATCACTGACAAAAAGAACCGTGTCTTCGTAGGGGAAATATACTTTTTCTTCATATTCATCTGTTTTCTGGCTGACATAATACCCGGTGCTGTCTTTTCGGATGGATGAATTGAAATATTTTATAATTTTAGGATGTTCAAACTTTCCATGCTCGTTATGCCAGACGCCATTTTTATCCATCCGGAAAACAGCCTCTTCTTTTGATATAATAATCAATTTCCGCTTTTTTGACACCATCCCTGCACCTTTTTCATCTGGTTTGTTTTGCCAACTTATCTGTGTCATATCATCAAAGGTCCTTGCAAGGCAATTAAAACCAAACGATTATGGACGGCCGTTTTTCGGCGGGGGGCCTTTTCGGGCTTTTTTTTTAATGGGAACAGATCCCCCCCGAACACACCTGACATAATTTAATACTCTTCTGGCATCACCCTGGGGACCATGACCCAGGGCCGGGCTTCCGGTTTTTGGATCACTTCTCTGGGCACCGGCACCATGGACATCCATGGTGACACCGTTCATTTGCCCAATGGCTCGCCCAAAAGAAATATAAACGGCATTAGCCCCTTCTCTCGGACCGTCCAGGTGAGTGGTGGACGTCCAGAAAAACGGATAATCCGTCTGCCCCGCCTCATTAACAATGGCGGTTGTATTGAAGACCGGGTCAAGGCAGGGGGAACGGCTTGTGGAAGGTGAACGGGTATAATCTACTATATACTGCAACTCCTTGGCATTGGGAAGCCGCCAGTCGCTGTATCCTGCACAGGTTAACTTCTGTGCATAGGTTAACGCATCAGCCCAGTTCATGGCCCGTTGACTGTCAGACTGCATCCACATCATTCCGGTTGCCTGGTCTGTGATTGTGCCGTCTTTATTGTCGTGAAACTCATTTTTCCCATATGATGCGCCTCTAACATATCGGGCATAAAAAAATTTTTCCCTTGATCTTCCGGGTTTTTTATAGCCGTACCCTTTGATCCTGCCATCTGCAAAGTTGACGCCAAAAAGCGTTTTTGCGTTGCCCATGGTGGTACTGACATATTGTGTACTCGATAGCCATTGGGCATCGATATATCTTTCCCCGGCAGCAATGTTTCCATATTTAAAATCAAAATAATCCGTATTGATATAGGGTATGGCATTGGTAGGAACCCCTGCCGTAAGATTTCTTTTGTTAAACCCTGTGTTCCCGTTAAAATTCATCAAAGAATACAATTCCTTGATATTGGGAACTCTCCAGTCGGTATAGCCGCCAAGAGTCATGTTTTCTGCAATGCTTTCCGCTGCAGCCAGGCTGACTTTTTTGGCATCAACCGCTTTGGACCACATTAAACCGGTTACAAGATCAGTAATGGTTCCATCACGATTGTCTCGATAGGAGGGAGGATTCCCTTGGTATTGTGCATCCTGGCCGTAAAAAGAACCGGTTGGATCAGGAAAGCCTATCTCCCCTGAATTTCCGTAGCACTTGTTTTGTCCTGTATCCACCACAGGGCTTGGGGCAAGCGGCTGAGCGAGGATAAATTCAATAAAAAGCAATGGGATCGCAAACCCTGTTGCCAGTATCGTTACGATTTTTTTTACGGTTTCTCTTATTTCCACTGAATGCTGCTCCATTTATCATCATCAATTTAAAAAAAATAACAAAATAAAACCCATTAAAAAAAATCATATCAGCAAATTGTCACACAAATAAGAAGAAACTATGAAGATAATGTGAAATTTATTTAAGAGCTTCGCAGTATTGTCCCGGTGTAATACCATATATTTTTTTGAATATACGGTTCAGATGGCTCTGATCAAAAAATCCGGTTGCATGTGCCGCATCCATAATCGGCACTTTTTTTTCCATCAATTCCCGGGCTTTTAACGCTCTGACATGGTTCAAATAGGTATGGGGGGTCAATGTGAAAAATACCAATCGAAAATGATATTATTAACTTCTCCATCCTGTTGCATTTTTTTTATTTCTGTGTTGATCTTTCCAATGATCTTATCATGTTTTCCTTTTGTGAAACCGATATGCCCGAACTTAATCGTTAGCGGCCTGGATAATGTCCGAAACTCAGACGTCAACTTCTCTTTATTTAAAATGTAAAGGCCAACCAGCTTATCACACGGATAAACGTGAATTCGTGCGGAAAGGATTTTTTTAAAATTTGACAAATGGCTGTCGGATTTTTCTCTTATAAATATGGGGGAATTATCAAATTCCGGCCCATAGGAGTATCCACGCATAACCCCTATGGTTAATCCTTTCAAATCTTCTAATGTTTCGAATTGAATATCAGCGTCTTTTCGTACAAAAAAAACAATGGGATTGTCGATAATGGGATCTGTAAAATCGAAAAGTTCCAACCGTTCTTTGGTTTTGGTAAAACTGAACAAACCATCTATTTCACCTTGTTTGGTTAAAATGTAAGCGCGCTTGAACGGCAGGTATTTCAAGGTTAACGAAACGTCTGCACGTTTGAAAAGAGTGGTGACAATCTTCACCATAATCCCCTTTGCCTGGTTGTCTTCCCGAAATTCATAAGGGGGAAAATCAATATACCCCAGATTGATTTCTTCTGCACTGATGCTGCGCTCAAAAAAAACCAGGAATACCAATAAACAGATTGTCAAAATTTTTCTCATAGAAAAAAGACCCTTCAGGCGTGGCAAGATATATAACAACTGCCTTTTTTGAAATCCATTGGCTTAATTTAGATTACTCTGCTGATCTTAAAATAATCTTTTTTTCTTTGGCAAAGGTTTCTGCAGATGCTTCAACTTTCTTTCTCACATAGTCCTTTAATGGTGAAATCCAGCCACTGACGGAGACCCATTCTTTGCCATCCCATTGCTGAACTCTCACCCAGCCGCCGCCTTCATGGTCGGCCGGCGTGGTTTTGATGGCGGGCAGAAGACCTTTTGCCCCGATTTCATCAATTCGTTCTTCCGTAATATTCAGGTGTTCCAGGGCCCACTGCATCTGCTCACCTGTCACCACCTGGACACCGAATTTTTTATGAGCAGTTCGAAGGGCTTCTTCCGATATAATTGCCCAAATAATTCCCCGGTTATAAAACACTGTCCCGACCCGGGTCAAAGAAATACTTCCTTTCATGGAGCCATAGACAGTATCGATAATTTGCCGGATTAAAGGAAAATTTTTCCCAACGCCATGAAAATTGGTAGCATAATAGCCTTTTGCAGCCGATTCTACCGGCAGCACTGTCTCTTCAGACCCGCACCACCAGAAACCAATGATGCGATCAATGGGGAACCCGTGCCTTGCCGCCTCCTTAAGAGGAACGGTGCAGGAAATACCAAAGTTCCGGTTGATAACCCAGTCCGCCTTAAACCGGGTGGTGATGTCGTCCCATTGTGCTTTCTGGTCAATCCCCGGCCAGGCCACAGAATAGTGTTTAACAACAAACCCATAGGTTCTGGACATGTCATCCAGTATGGTTTCGGTTTCTTTTCCAAAGGCCAGGTCCAGATGCAGGTTGGCGATTTTTAACCCCTTGAGCTTCTCCATACCGCCCATTTTCCCGGCAATGAATTTGATTTTGCCTGTTGACTGGGACCAGTAATTGGTGGGGATATTAAAAAAATAGGGGAAAACCCGCCCGTCTGAACAATCTGTCCTGCCATAACCAACTGAAAGGACAGGAATCCTGTCCCGGGTTGCTTTTTCAATCAGGGCATAGGCGACCCCTGTACTGAACGGGTGAACATAAGCGGGTTTTTTTGATTTGAATTGTTCATAGTAGTCCACTGCCCGTTCAACATTATAACCGGTCTCATATTCTTCCCATTCATACATGATCCCATTAACTCCGCCCTGTAGGTTTCTCAGCTGCATAAAATCGATCATTCCGCTGGCAAGTCCGCTGCCCGCTGCAGAGAAGGTCCCTACCCGATATGAAAGAATAGGGACAAATTGTTTGGGCACCTTTTTTTCCCCATCATCGCCCAATACCTGACTGGAAAACATCATCAAATGGATGACCACCATAATACAGCAATAGGAAATGTTGACCTTATGTCCCATTTTTTCCCCTTTTTTAGCATTGAAATATGTTTTAGTGATAATACAGGCAATTTTATATACTACATGACAATAGCAAATGCGGGTATTGGTGTCAAGTACCGCAAACCATTACTCCAGGGCCAACGCACGCTTTTTTATCATTTGACCGATCATGGGACCGTCTCAGTGTTTTGCTATCTATTGCGATGCCCTGGCCTTTTATCTGTTCTGTCACAGATTCAATCCAACGCTTAAAACTATTTTGGAATTAATTGGGGCTCATTTTTTCAAAAATCCTGCCAAAAGTGTCATGCGAAGATATTCCATGAGGCAGTTCTATAAATTTTGAAAGCCATTTACACTTCTCAAGCAGTCAGGACGACTGCTTGAGATTTAACGAAATCCCCCTTGCCCTGTAGTCGTGCATACATGGGTTATAGTGATCCTTTGGCCAGCATTCTTCCAATAATCATGCGCAGAATTTCAGACGTGCCTTCTACAATCTGTAATAATTTGGCCCCTTGATAATACCGTGATACCGGATATTCTTCCATGTATCCGTAACCACCGTGAATCTGAACCGCGTCACTGGCTACTTTTTCCAACATTTCCGTAGCATATAGTTTAGCTGCAGTGGCCTCAAAAGCATGGGGAATACCCTTATCCTTCATCCAGGCGGCTTTAAGATATTGGTTCCTGGCAAGCTCTATGGACACAGCCATGTCTGCCAGCTTGAACTGGATGGACTGAAAATCAAAGATGGGTCGGCCGAATTGCTTTCTTCCTCTGGCATGGCGCAAGGATTCGTCCAGACAGGCCTGGGCCAGCCCCACTGCCACAGCGGCAATACTGATACGACCGGTTTCCAGCACACTCAAATGCTGTGAAAAACCACGCTCCGGATTTCCCAAAAGATTATCCGCCGGGATGGTGCAATTGGAAAGAATCACTTCATGGGTAGCCGAGGCGTGCCAGGCATTTTTTCGATACCGTTCACCCAGTTTAAATCCTGGTGCCTCTTTTGGGACGATAAAGGTGGCAATCACCTCCTTGCCGCTATCAAGCCGGGTATTGGCTGCCACAAGAACCAGGGATGCGTTGTCCAGTCCGATATTGGTGATAAATTGTTTGGTGCCGTTAAGGACCCAGTTGCCACCAATCCGTTCAGCAGTTGTGGACAGGGAACCTGCATCTGAACCTGAATCCGGTTCAGTAAGACCGAACGCACCAATTTTGACCCCTTCCACTAAAGGAATAAGCCATTTTTGCTTCTGTTCTTCAGTACCGAAAACAAATAGTTCCTGGGCTGCAATGCTGGTGGTAACGTCCAGCATTGCACCCAGGGTGATGTCAGCCCGGGATATTTCCTCAATCACCAGATGGGTGCTTACCCAGTCCCCATCCATGCCGCCGTACGCTTCCGGGAACGGAATGCCCATCAACCCCAGATCAGCCATCTTCTCCATGAGATCATAAGGATATTCCCCGGTTCTTTCCATCTCTTCGGCCCTGGGCGCGATTTCCTTTCGTGCAAAGTTCCGAACCTCATCTCGAATCATCTTTTGTTCTTTTGTCAGCTCAAAGTACATTCTTTTTCCTTTTTTTATATATTAAAACTATTTAATATTCGACTGTCGTAATCCTAACCTATGATGCCGAACATCTCGCTGTTTGCCTGAAAACTGCAGGTTCGTTCAATGCAAAAGTGAAAACAAGGGCCTTGCCGCCTCTCCACTTGAATATCGGTCACCTGGAAATACCTTGTGGCCGAGTCTTACCCGTCTGTCGATCAAACGCATATCAGCCTCAACAGGATCGATGCCCGAAAGATTTCCTGCAATCCAGGGACCTTCATCAAGTTCGACCATGACGATGACATAGGGTGCTTCCACCTCCCTGCCCATAGGAGCAACATAGGTTGTGGTAAAGGTGACTATCTTTCCTGTGCCGCTCATCTCGACCACTGAAAGATCTGTTTTGGCACACGCCTGGCAGGTCATTTTCGGTGGACAGGTAATGGTGCTGCAACCCGCACATCTGAGCCCCAGCAACTTATTTTTTTTTAATGCATTGCTATAGGTTTGAAAATTGAGTATCTGTTCCATAATTGATCCATCTCCGTTTATTGTTTACTCTGATTTTAGAACCAGATTAACGATAACGCCGTCACCGCCCAGCGTGTCCACAAGTCCAACCTTGGCACCTTCAACTTGTCTTCCCTGGCTCACAAGATCTCCTCTTAATTGGCTGACGATTTCATAGACCTGGGATGCGCCTGTGGCACCAATGGGGTGGCCTTTGGATTTCAGACCACCTGAAATATTTATGGGAATCCTGCCGGCAAGATCTGTTTCCTTTTTTTCCCATAGTTCGCCACCTTTGCCGAAATCAGCAAATCCCAGACTTTCGGCGGCAATGATGCTGGCGATGCTGAAGCAATCATGAAGTTCGCACACATCAATATCATCAGGACCGACACCGGCCATTTTATAGGCTTGTTTCACCGATACCTCCCGGGCTTTCAACCGCGGCAGGTACTTGTATTGCGAGCTGAGCATTCCGGATGATGCCTGGCCCACACCGGCAATATAAACCGGTTTATCCGTGAGTTTTTTGGCGACCTCTTCCGATGCCAGGACAAGCGCTGCAGCACCATCGGAAAAAGGACAGCAGTCGAGCAATTGCAGTGGTGTTGTCACCATAAAACCATTGAGCACCTTATCAATGGTGATCTTTTTTTGAAACTGGGCATGGGGATTGAGAATGCCGTATTCGTGGGATTGCACAGAAACCATAGCCATCTGTTCCTTGAGCTTCTCCAATGGGATGCCGTACCGTGAGGCATATAGATGGGTAAGCATTGCAAAAAAGGAAGGAAACGTGAATCCTGAGGGATACTCATATCGGGCGTCATGAAACATGGCAAAGGTTCGTGTTGCCAAGGCAGTCCCCATGGCTGTGGCTTTTTCAACACCACCAGCCAGGACAATATCATAGGCACCGGAAGCCACCCACATAAATGCATCCCGGATAGCCATGGTTGCTGAAGCACAAGCCCCTTCAAAGCGGCTGGCCGGAACATTGAAACAACCGATATTATCCGCAAGATAGGACTGAATCATTCCCTGGCCCTCGGAAAAATCACCCAGAACATTCCCGCAGAAGATAGCCTGGATATCTTTGGATTTCAAATTCGAACGAATGATGGCATCCATGGAGGCTTCGGACAACAGCTCAAGCTGGGTTCTGGGTGAATCGGAAACAAATTGGGTATGTCCCATACCGACAACGGCAACTTTTCTCATAATTATTCTCCTATACAATTTTCAGCGTAAATCCACTAATCGATCTGCTATTTACAAATAAATTTTGGTATTCGCTTTTCAATAAATGCAGCCATTCCCTCTTTTTGATCATGTGTGGCAAAAAGCCATTCAAAACACCGGGTTTCATATTTAAGAGCTGAATAAAGATCCATATTCATGCCGTCGTTGACAGCCATTTTTGTCATCTTCAAGGCAAATGCCGGTTTTAAGGAGCATTTGGCCGCCATTGCTCCGGCCGCATCCATCAAAGAAGCCGTGGGCACGACCTTATTCACTAGTCCGATACGAAGGGCTTCCTTCGCATCAATGGATTCACCGGTATACAATAGCTCTTTTGCTTTCCCGACACCGACAAGTCTTGGGAGACGCTGAGTTCCGCCTCCCCCCGGAATGACACCGATATTAATTTCAGGTTGTCCGAAAATAGCGGTTTCAGAGGCGATACGGATATCGCACGCCAGGGCCAATTCACACCCACCCCCGAGTGCCAACCCGCTGATGGCGGCAATAACCGGTACCAAAAAGCCTTCAATGGTATTAAACAGTGCATGTACCCGGGTGATAAACCGATGTGCCTCAACCGGCGTGGTTATCCGACAGATTTCCCTGATATCCCCACCTGCGGCAAAGACCTTTTCACTGCCGCAGATAATGACCGCCGTAAGGGCCTGGTCATCAGCCAATTCATCAAAGGCATGGTGCAGTTCTTTTACCAGTTCACTATCCAGAGCGTTCATGCTTTGGGGCTTGTTTAATGTAATGATCCCTATGCCCTCATTTTTTTCGCAGATAATCGTGTTAAAATTCATCCTTTTCATCCTTTCCTTTTAACCAGCTGCTTAGCGAGCAGCCATGCGTATGGCGGCATCCAATCTTATGGTCTCGCCGTTTAACTGGGGATTGCCGATGACATGCATGGCAAGCCGCGCAAACTCTGATGGACGGCCCAACCGTTTGGGGAAGGGAATCATTTTTACCAGCGAAGTTTTTGCATTTTCAGGTAATCCGGACAGCATGGGTGTTTCGAACAGGCCCGGTGCAATTGTCATCACGCGGATCCCATACTCACTAAACTCCCGTGCAATGGGGAGCGTTAACCCCACTACTCCGGCTTTTGACGCCGCATAAGCGGCCTGCCCTATTTGACCTTCATAAGCAGCCACCGAGGCTGTATTGATAACAACCCCTTTTTCACCATCACCATTGGGCACGTTTAAAACCATTTTTTCAGCAGCCAGCCGAATGATATTCATCGTGCCCATGAGATTGATATTGACGACTTTAAAAAACCCGCTCATTGACATAGGACAGCCCCTGTTGAGAACTTTGGCAGGGTTGACAACGCCGGCACAATTAACGGCAAAGTGTATGGCACCAAAACTCACCATGGTTTGATGAATCGCAGCTGCAACATGATTTTCATCTATCACGTCTATTTTGCAGAAAATAGTTGAAGGGCCCAGCTCAGAAACGATTTTTTGTCCTCTGTCCTCATCAAAATCCAGTATGGCGACTTTGGCTCCCTCTTTTACAAACCCTCGGACGCACGCTTCACCCAAACCCGAAGCACCGCCGGTGACAATGGCTACGTGATCCCTTATTTCCATATCTCATCTTCCTTTCCTAATTAACTTAGATTGTTTGATACTTTTGATTCAACCGCAGGGTTGTCGGGCCTGATTTAGTGACGACCAAAACTATCTGCATGTTCATGCACTTATGTTAGCAATTGATGTGCCAGAAAAGTAAGTCACTGAAATTGCAGTGATTATGATTTTAATTCAATTTTAAATATGCAATTGGGGCAGGACACCTGTCTTTTAAAAAGGACACTTGATTATCATTCTTCATCATGAGACTATATAGGATCGATAAATAGTTCACTCTCTGCCAAAACCAGACAGGCAGATTAAAAAGGAGATGCAATGAAAATAATGTCGCTTGAAAATATTATGCGCAAATCATTTGTAACGCTTTCCCCTGAGGATGATCTGCAAAAGGCCGCCCAACTAATGCGTTCGATCAAGCTGGATGTTCTTCCCGTGACCAACAAGGAGGGTCAGCTGCTGGGAATTATGGCCAAAGCCAATATTTTTGATGCCGTGTCTGCCGGTTTGCATCCCAACACCCTTATTAAAGAATTATTTAGAAAAGATGACGTTGTCACCTTGCAACAGGACATGTCCTATGAAGATGCCGCTAAAAATGTTCGTGAAAGCCAGGCCGGATCTGCAATCCTCATCGATAAAAACGGGAAGGCGACCGGCATTTTCACTAAAGCAAGATGGATCATGGCAATGTTCCAGCAGGAGGAATTGCTCAACAGCCGGTTGCGGGCGATTCTCGACACCATGCACAATGGGTTGATCGTTATAGATGCCGACGGTTTTATCACGGCCGTGAATGCAGCTGCTGAGAAGATGCTTTCTGTCAGGTCTTCCGGAGTCAAGGGGAAACCGGTGGACATCCTGTTTAAAGATTTACATCTGGATGACGTACTCACAAAAGGCAATGTATTTATAGACATCAAGCAGACCATTGATCGCTCAGCCTTGCTGTGCAATGTAACACCCATTATCAATGATTCCCAGATCAATGGCGCGGTGATCGTTTTCCAGGATACCACGGATATTGATCAGGTTGCCTCAAAACTGGAGAGTGTGACGAAACTCTACAAGACCCTGGATTCGATCATGGAAATTGCCTATGACGGAATAGTTGTGGTGGATGCAAAAGGAACCATCTTAATGGTGAATGGTGCTGCTGAAAAATTTTTCCGGATTTCTCATAAAAAAATGATCGGCCGACCGGTAAACAAGGTTATTGAAAACACACAGGTTCATGTGGTTGCTCGAACCGGCGTGGCTCAAATCAACCAGTTGCAGTTTATCGGCGGCATTCCCTATGTTGTATCCAGCATGCCGATTATCCGGGAAGGAATTGTCATAGGAGCTGTGGGGAAAATTTTATTCCGGCATCTTGACCAGGTTCGCGATCTTGCAAAAAAGCTGGAAGATCTGGATCATAACAGGGCACTATACCAAAGCAAAACAAGTGACAACCAGGACGGGCGATTCGGATTTGACCGAATTGTCACATCAGATCCGGAATTCTTGCAGATCAAGGAAGAAGCAGCAATTGTGGCCAAAAGACCGTCCAATATCCTGGTTACCGGGGAAAGCGGAACCGGCAAGGAACTCATTGCCCAGGCTATTCATGAGACCAGTTTCTGCAGCAAAGGAAGGATTGTTAAAGTCAATTGTGCTGCAATTCCGGACAACCTGCTGGAATCAGAATTCTTCGGATATGTACCCGGCGCGTTTACCGGCGCACAAAAAAACGGAAGAAAAGGTAAAGTTGCGCTGGCAGATGGGGGGACCTTATTTTTAGATGAAATCGGAGATATGTCCTTAAACCTGCAAAGCAAACTCTTGCGGGTTCTCCAGGAAAGAAGTTTCGAACCCCTGGGTTCCGATAAAACCATACATGTAAATCTGCGGATTATCGCAGCCACCAACCAGAATCTGGAACGATTGGTCAGTAAAGGACTATTCCGTTCGGATTTATATTACCGGCTTAATGTGATCCGCTTGATCGTACCGCCACTTCGAAAAAGAGCCGGTGACATCCAGTTGCTGTTTCATTTCTTTCTGGAAAAATACAATCGTATTTTCGGAACAAGTATCCGCAGCGTTTCCAAGACTGTTTGTGAGATACTTGATGCGCACCACTGGCCGGGCAACGTCCGGGAGCTGGAAAATGTTGTAGAACGTGTTGTTAATCTGGCAAGATCTGAAAAAATAGATGTTGGTGACCTTCCGCCTTATCTCAAAGAGCAAAACAAAAAGGAACTTTCAAACGAAAACTTGGCATCTGGGCCCAAGCTATTGGTCAACAGCCGGGATGACCATGAACGGGACATGATCATTGCCGCATTGGAAAATGTGGGCGGCAATAAAGCAAAAGCTGCGAGGAAGTTAGGGATCAGCCGATCATGGTTATATGAAAAAATGAATCGGATAGGATTACAAACCAAGTGAATAATGGCCCTGCAAAAATCATCTACAGATAATGCTTCGGCAAATTTTTTCACTTAAATTTGTATCAGACCCAAGATCAAACTATAGTTGATCTCCCCGCTATAAAGCGATTTTAGAATCGTGTTTCAATTTTCAAAAACAAGCGTATTTTATCTGTTTTTATTTCAAAATGACCCTATTTATAAATAGGTGAACAATTCCTCTATAAAGCCAGTCCTCATTACCGGACACATGTCCTGTATAGCGAACTCACTCCAGGTATTAAAAAATAAAAATATAAGTAATTTCAGACTGTTATGTATTGGCACGTCAATTGCTAAACTTAAGTCAGAAAGTAAAGCTTTTTTTTTGATAAATTAAAATCAGAGGGGGTTAAATGTCTGAAGCTTCAAATCCAGCAGGTACTCGATACTATGATACCATGGATACGTTACCCAAAATATTGCTTTATAATGCCCACGAAAGAAAAGACAGAACCTGCATGCGGGAAAAAGATTTGGGTATCTGGCAAACCTGGACTTGGAGTGAAATGGCCAAGGAAATTAAAATACTGGCCTGTGCCCTTGCAGCAAAAGGGTTTAAGAGAAATGATAAATTGGGCATCATTGGAAACAATCGAGCCAGATTATATTGGTCCATGGCGGCAGCACAATGTCTGGGAGGAATTCCGGTGCCCTTATATCAGGACTCTACCGCCAATGAAATAATCGGTATATTAATTGATTCCGACGTCAGTTTTATCGTTGTTGAAGATCAGGAACAAGTCGATAAGATACTGGAAATATGGGATAAATGTCCTTTAATTCGCCATGTGGTTTATGAAGATCCCAGAGGAATGTTTCAATACAACCAGCCCTTTTTAAATGACTTTGAATCCATGATGGCCTTAGGCAGAAGATACGACCGGGAACACCCCGATTTCTTCTTGCAGGAGGTTGATAAAGGATCTGGTGAAGATGTGGGGGTTTTCCTGTTCACGTCAGGAACAACTGGAAAACCCAAAGGCGTGGTGATGACCTACAATAATATTATTATTACGGCCAGAAACACGATTGAACTTGAGAAGTTATCACAAAAAGATGAACTGATTGCCTACTTGCCCATGGCCTGGGTTGGAGACTATTTATTTTCATTTGCTCAGTCCTATGTTGCTGGGTTTTGCGTCAATTGTCCTGAAAATACTGAAACCATTGAGGCTGACAGGCGTGAAATCGGGCCGAGCTATTATTTCGGCCCCCCTCCGATCTGGGAAAATTTGTTGACCCGAATAATGATACGAATGGAAGATGCATTTTGGGTTCAAAAAAAAGTATTTCATTTTTTTATGGGGGTTGCAAAAAAAACCGGGGCCAGGATCCTAAACAAGGAGTCCGTCTCTTTGTTGGCCCGATGGCTCTATGCTGTCGGAGATATCCTTATTTATGCGCCATTGAAAAACGCTTTAGGGATAAGCAATGTACGTCTGGCCTATACAGCCGGTGAAGCCATCGGGCCGGATTTGTTCGATTTTTATCGATCCCTTGGAATCAACATCAAACAGCTTTACGGCCAAACAGAAGCCTTTGTTTTTGTCTGTATTCAACCCGACGGCGAAATTTATTCCGACACTGTGGGAATCCCGGCACCCGAGGTGGAGGTAAAAATCACAAAAAAAGGTGAGGTCATGTATCGCAGCCCGGGTGTTTTTCATTCATACTATAAAAATCCTGAATCAACCGCTGACACAAAAACACCTGACGGATGGGTATATACAGGGGATGCAGGTTTTTTCGATGCCCGGGGCCACCTTAAAATCATAGACAGGATTAAGGACGTCGGCAAATTTTCCAGTGGAGAACTGTTCGCCCCGAAATACATTGAAAACAAGTTAAAATTTTTCCCCCACATTAAGGAAGTTGTTGCCTTTGGCAATGATCGGGATTTCGCAACGGCTTTTATCTGTATCGACATGAATGCGGTCGGTGACTGGGCTGAACGACTCAACCTTTCTTATTCGGGATATGCCAGTCTGGCAGGCCATGAAGCGGTTTACCAATTAATCAGAGAATCCATCGAAAAAATGAACAAGGATCTGGCCCTGGACGAGAAGCTGCGCCATTCCCAGGTCAAACGTTTTCTTCTCCTTCATAAAGAACTGGATGCCGATGACGGCGAACTGACCCGGACACGAAAAGTCAGGCGTAAATTTATCAATGAAAAATACCCGGTTTTAATTGAAGCACTTTACTCAAATAAAGATATTTGCAGATTTGAAGCAAAAGTGAAATTCGAAGATGGGCGAACAGGAATCATAGCAGCAAACTTGAAAATCTGGAAGGCAGCACTATTCGGATCAGATGCAGTAAGGGAGGAAAAATGAATACCGCCATCAAGTATAACGAAACTGTTTTTCAGGGCCTTAGCAGTCCGATAGATGTCTATGCTCGAACCAGATCCCAAAAAATCGGGGCACCCATTCTTCAAGTCAAAAACGTCAGTTTGTCGTTTGGCGGCGTGGCGGCTCTTGAAGACGTCAGTTTTAACGTAAAAGAACATGAACTTTTGGCCATCATCGGTCCCAACGGTGCAGGAAAAAGCTCTATGCTCAATGTTATCAATGGTGTCTACCACCCACAAAAAGGTCAAATTACTTTTTTTGGCGAAACCCGACATAAGATGAATGCCCATCATTCCGCAGAACAGGGAATAGCCCGAACCTTCCAGAATATAGCGTTGTTTCCGGGTATGACTGTTATTGATAATATCATGACCGGACGTAACCTGAAAATGAAGGCTAACTTTTTAGAGCAGGCACTTTATATCGGTAGAGCCAAAAAAGAAGAAATTTACCACCGCCAAAAAGTAGAAGAAATTCTCGATTTCCTTCATATTCAACCGATTCGGAAGACTCCGGTCGGCAGACTTCCTTATGGTTTGCAAAAGCGCGTCGAACTCGGAAGGGCTTTGGCAGCCGAACCCAGACTGTTACTTTTGGATGAACCCATGGCCGGTATGAATATGGAAGAAAAGGAGGATATGTGCCGGTTTATTTTAGATGTAAATGATGAATTGGGAACCACCATCATCCTTATTGAACACGACATGGGTGTGGTGATGGATATTTCCGACCGGGTTGTTGTTCTCAATTACGGCATGAAGATTGCGATTGGAACGCCAAAAGCGGTTTGCGAAGATAAGGATGTTATCGAGGCATATTTAGGAGTGAACCCATAGTTAAAAGGAATTTTTATGACATTTTTTTTAGAAGTATTAATCAGCGGGTTATTGTCGGGTGTGATGTACTCTTTGGTTGCCCTTGGACTCGTACTCATTTTCAAGGCTTCGGGAGTTTTTAATTTTGCACAAGGATCAATGGCGCTTTTTGCAGCACTCACTTTTGTCAGTTTTCTGGAGATGGGAATCAACTTTTGGGTCTGCCTTTTAATGACGATGGGCGTCATGGTCATACTGGCTTTTTTGGTCGAAAAATTCATTTTACGCCCTTTGATAAATCAACCCATGATCACCTTGTTTATGGTGACCATTGGATTGGATTTTTTTCTGGAAGGGTTTGCTCAATTGGCATGGGGAACCCAGGTCCATCGTCTGGATCTGGGCATTCCAAATGACGCCCTTTTCATCTTTGATATCATGATCGGGAAACAAGACATTTTTATTGCAGTTACAGCCGCCTTCCTTGTATTGGTTTTAACTGTTTTTTTTAACAAAACAAGAATGGGAAGAGCCTTAAGAGCTGTGGCTGACGACCACCAGGGCGCTATGTCTGTCGGCATACCCTTAAAACATGTTTGGGTGATGGTATGGATTGTGGCCGGATTTGTGGCACTGGTGGCAGGGTTGGCCTGGGGGAATAGTTTAGGCGTTCAATTTTCATTAAAAACGATTACGTTGAAAGCCATTCCCGTTATTATTCTCGGCGGATTTACTTCAATTTCAGGAGCCATTGTAGCAGGACTGATCGTCGGAGCCAGTGAAAAGTTAGCCGAGGTTTTTTTAGGACCGTTTGTAGGCGGAGGAATTGAAAATTTTTTCCCTTACCTTTTGGCAATTGTCTTTTTATTAATTCGACCGAATGGATTATTCGGGGACGTTCATATTGATAGGGTGTAAATTATGTTTTACCGAGAAACAGGACAATTTAAAACAAGTTACGCAGCAGACAGAGCCATTTTCCCAATACGGCAAGACCTTTATGGCATGGGGATTCTATTGCTCCTTGCCCTGACGGTTCCCTTTTTTGTAAAAGAGTATTGGCTTTCAGCCATCCTGATACCATTTCTGGTATTTTCACTGGCAGCATTGGGATTAAACATTTTAACCGGGTATGCCGGCCAGTTGTCTCTGGGAGCCTCCGCCTTCATGGCGGTTGGCGCTTATACCGCCTGGAACATTTCCACCCGCCTTCCCCAAGTCCCCTTGCTGGTATCCTTTATTGCCGGCGGAATAACGGCAGCGGCTTATGGAATGTTTATCGGGATCCCAAGCCTTCGCATCAAAGGGTTTTACCTGGCGGTTACAAGTCTGGCCGCTGTTTTTTTAACAGAATGGATTTTCACCCATATTGGATGGTTCTATAATTATGAATTAAGCGCCACCATATCAACTCCGGAAATGGTGATCGCAGGGATCAAGTTTGATACGCCGATTCGAAGATATTACTTGACCTTAATCATCGTCTGTTTAATGGCACTGGCCGCAAAAAATATGATGCGCTGCACCATTGGTCGTGAATTTATGGCAATAAGGGATATGGATGTTGCCGCCGAGGTTATCGGTATTCGAATGCTGCGTACTAAACTGGTTGCTTTCGGTATCAGTTCATTTTATCTGGGCGTGGCAGGCGCATTGTACGCTTTTGTCTACCTTCGCTCCGTAAGTGCGGCTTCTTTTGATCTAAGTGAATCTCTGCATATTTTATTTATGATCATCGTCGGGGGTGTTGGCAGTATTTTAGGCTCTTTTCTAGGAGCAGCCTTTATTTTGCTGATGCCTATTTTTTTAAACCTTGGTGCCCATGCCGTACTCGGCAATTCCATTGATCCACAAAATTTAGCCACTCTGGAGCTGATGGTCTTTGGCGGTCTCATCATCTTCTTCTTGATTGCAGAGCCCCACGGCATGGCCAGATTATGGCAAATAATAAAAGAGAAGCTGAGGATTTGGCCTTTTCCCCATTAAATGAAATTAGAAGGTCACCAACCGCATTTTTTTGATAGCCGGATTTTCCGACTGTCTTTTATAACCGCTGGAAACAGCATAATTTCCATTAATAGGAGGAAAAATGAAAAGATTTTCAAAATTATTTACAGCCTTGCTTTCTGTCGGTTTCTTGGCTGGACTCTTTGTTTCTAACGCGTTTTCGGATTCAACCGATACGCAATTCATTCCCATGGTGACATATAGAATCGGGCCTTACGCCGCCGGAGGGTCTGGAATTACAGGCGGTTACATTGACTACCTTTCTTTAATCAATGAACAAGACGGTGGTGTCAATGGTGTCAAGTTTTCCTGGAGTGAATGTGAGACGGAATATAAGACACCGCGAGGGGTGGAATGTTACGAGCGTTTAAAAAACCAAGGTTCGGGAGCTACGGTTTTTAATTTTTTAAGCACCGGCATGACATATGCGGTTCTCGACCGCGCAACCACCGATAAGATACCTATCATGTCATTGGGTTACGGCCGCACAGACACGTCTGACGGACGGGTATTTCCCTATATTTTCCCCCTTATTACCAACTATTGGAGCCAGAACACTGCTAAAATTAAATATATTGGACAGCAAGAAGGCGGCATGGACAAACTGAAAGGCAAATTAATCGTGAATCTTCACCATGGCTCAGGTTACGGACGTGAAACCATTCCCATTCTTGATGTACAGGCCAAAAAATACGGGTTTACCGTAAAACATCTTGAAGTGGCCCATCCAGGTGTGGATCAAAAATCCCAGTGGCTGCAAATTCGTCAGCTGAAACCGGATTGGGTCATATTGAGAGGATGGGGAATCATGAATCCAACAGCCTTGAAAATGGCTGCCAATATTAAATTTCCCGCTAATAAAATCCTGGGTGTCTGGTGGAGCGGGGCTGAAGAAGATGTCAGACCGGCCGGAGATGCAGCCATCGGGTTTCGAGCGGCTGGATTTCACCCTGCCGGAACAGATTTCCCAGTGTTAAAACAAATTAAAAAAATTCTATATGAAAAAGGGAAAGGTGATCTCAAGGATCAAACCCGAATCGGCAGCGTCTATCACATCCGGGGGATTATTCACGGGATAGTGACGGCTGAGGCCATTCGTACGGCCCAGGCAAAATTCGGGAACCGGGTTATTACCGGCGAAGAAATGCAATGGGGATTGGAACACCTTAACATTACAGCCGAACGTATTAAAGAACTGGGTGTTGAAGATATGATGATGCCGCTTAAATTGTCCTGTTTTGATCATGAAGGAGGAGGGGCTGTCAAAATTATGCGCTGGGACGGCAAGCAGTGGGAGGTTGTATCGGACTGGATTCAATCGGATCAGTCCATTGTCCGACCCATGGTTGAAGCATCTGCGGCTAAATATGCCGAAGAAAAAGGTATAACGCTTAGAACCTGTGAGTAGAACTATCACAAGAATAAGCCTTTGGAAGACAGGGAAAAAGTTATGATGGATCAAAAACCAATGATTTTATCAGTAAATAATATAGAGGTGATTTACGATCATGTTATTTTGGTCTTAAAGGGTGTATCACTGGCAGTTTCGCAAGGAAGCATTGTTGCGCTTCTCGGGGCCAATGGCGCCGGTAAAAGCACAACGCTTAAAGCTGTGTCCAAACTGCTGCACTCTGAAAGAGGAGAACTCACTAAGGGCAAAATTTCTTTCCAGGGCCGGGACACCGACAACCTAAGGCCGCCGGATTTGGTTAAACTAGGCTTGATACAGGTCATGGAAGGACGTCACTGTTTTGAGCATCTGACCATAGAGGAAAACCTGTTAACCGGGGCTTATACCCGGGCCGACGGTCGACGGGCCATCAAGGAATCATTGGATCTGGTCTATCATTATTTCCCTAAACTATCGGATCGATGTAATTGCCTTGCCGGTTATACTTCCGGTGGTGAACAGCAAATGACGGCTGTCGGACGGGCGTTAATGGCAAATCCTAAATTGATTCTTTTAGATGAACCCTCCATGGGGCTGGCCCCCATGATGGTTGAAGAAATCTTTGAGATCGTTAAAACCCTTAATGAAAAGGAAGGGGTAAGTGTACTGCTTGCTGAACAGAACACCAATATCGCTCTGGGGTATTCGTCCTATGGGTATATTCTGGAAAACGGCCGTGTTGTTATGGAAGGCAGGTCTGATGAACTCAGGAATAATGAAGATATCAAAGAATTCTATCTTGGCATGGCCAAAGAAGGGACAAAGAAAAATTTTTGTGATTCAAAGCATTACCGCCGCAGAAAACGCTGGCTGGCATAGATCGTTAAAAAGCCGTTCATAACCGGTAAATAAATTTTCCCATAAAAAATATGACAATGGGCTAACAAAAAACATGAACAGAACAATTAAATCCCATTACTTGATTTTATTAAATTCACATTTATTCACAATAACCTTTTAAACAACATTGTCATATTTTTTTAACAGCATCCAGTAAAATACAAAGAAAGAGGTAAGCAAATGTACAATAGCAAGGTAAGTTTTAACAAGTTGTCTTCTGATTTCAACTGGAAAAATGAGCTGTCGCTGTTCAGTAAAGATATTTCAAAAGGGTTCAACTTTTCCTTTGAAGCATGCGACAGATATTCGGATTCCGATAAAACAGCCATCTATTGGGAGGACTCACAAGGCAACCGTGAGAGTATCTCCCACCAAAAACTCAGTAGCCTGTCGGATCGCGTGGCTGTTGCACTGCAAAATCAAGGTGCAAAACCCGGGGACAGGATCGCAACCCTGATGCCGCGGATACCCGAACTTTATGCAACGCTTCTGGCGATCTGGAAAATCGGTGCTGTTTATGTTCCGCTATTTACCGCCTTCGGACCTGAAGCAATCTTCCACCGCCTTGAATCCAGCCGGACTCGATTTCTTTTCACTCACGGACGGTTTCGAAAAAATGTGAGCAATGACATCCCTGATTTGGAAAAAATCATTGTAGTGCAACCGGAAGATGACACTTCCCACCCCAAGGAAGTGGATTTTTATGAAATGATCCAGGCAAGTTCCGGAAAACCCGATCTGGCAACCGTACTGCCGGACGACCTGGCCATTATCCTGTATACCTCTGGGTCAACCGGCATGCCCAAAGGCGCGATGCTCAGTTATAAATTTTTTATTTTCCATGTGCCCTATCTGCGTTATGCCGTTTGGCTTAAGCCGGAGGATAACTTCTGGTGCGCTGCTGACCCGGCCTGGGCCTATGGCCTTTTGCACACCTTTGTGCCGTTAACACTAGGCAATTCCATTCTCGTGGATGAATCGCTCTTCACTCCGGAGAGATGTTATCAACTGCTTGAGCGGTACAATATTTCAAATTTTGCTTACGCCCCTACTGCCTTTAGAGCCTTGGCCGCTGCGGGCAGTAAACTGCGTCGCCAGTATGACATCCGGCTGAGGGCCATCAGCAGTGCCGGCGAACCGTTAAACGCTGATACAGTGACGTGGGCCATTGAAAATTTTGGTGTGCCCATCCACGATCACTACGGATTTACCGAAGCCGGCATGCAGGTGAACAATTACAATTGCTGCAAAATGGAAACACGCCCCGGGTCCATGGGCTTTCCGGTTCCCTGGCATCGTGCAGCCTTAATTGATGCACAAGGACAGGTGTGCGATGGCCTGGAACCTTCAAGATTAGGAGTGCACAAAGATGAATATGGAACCTATTTCAAAGGATATTGGGAGGAGGAACAAAAGACTCGTTCATCTTATGTGGGAGATTGGCTTGTGCCGGGAGACATTGCCTGGAAAGATTCGGATGGATATTTCTGGTTTGAAGGCCGGAATGATGATGTCATCTCCAGCGCAGGTTTCAGGATCGGACCTGTAGAAGTGGAAAATTCCCTGATGGGCCATGAGGCTGTCATGGAAGCGGCCGTGGTCGGGACACCTGATCCGGCAAAGGGAGAAATTGTAACTGCCTACGTTGTTTTGAAACCCGGATTTCAAGGATCTGAAGAATTGGCAAGACAGATCAGTTTATTTGTCAAACAGACCTTGAGCAAACACCAGTATCCCCGCAAAATCGAATTTGTGAATGAACTGCCCAAGACACCCAGCGGAAAAATCCAGCGGTTTAAGCTGCGTGCCTTGGCACTACAGGCATAAGGAGATCTGCATATGTCCAGACTACCTTTTATGAAAGGCGCTTTAAACGATATCACGGTTCTCGACTTTTCCCGCCTTCTGCCCGGCCCCTATTGTTCCATGATTCTGGCAGACCATGGTGCCAGAGTAATTTCAGTGGAAGATCATCGGTACAAGGCTGACGGATATTACATAACGCCGCTTTATCGCAATAAGCAACACATTACCTTGAATTTGAAAACCAATGCCGGTAAAAAGATTTTTTTCGAATTGGCCCAAAAAGCTGACGTCATTCTGGAAGGATTCAGACCCGGGGTGGCGCAAAAATTAGGGGTCGACTATGATACTGTCCTTCGACTGAATCCTGAAATTATCTACTGTTCTATTACCGGATATGGCCAGACCGGTGGTAAAAAGGATTTGGTTGGCCATGATGTGAACTACCTTAGCTATTCCGGGGTCCTGGACCTGATGGGCGAACAAAATAGATGTCCGAGCATTCCCGGTGTGCAGTTTGCAGATATCGCTGCAGGCGGTATGAACGCAGCTCTCGGTATTCTTCTGGCATTGTTTCACCGTTCCCAAAGCGGCAGAGGCCAATTTATTGATATATCCATGACGGACGGGATGGTCTCCTTTTTACCGGTTCCTCTTCACTTCTTTCAGAAAGACGGCGGTCTTCCCAAGCGGGGAGCCTCGCTGCTCTCACACAAATATGCCTGTTACAACACCTATGAGACGGCAGATAAAAAACATATCTCTGTTGGTGCACTGGAAGGCCGATTCTGGAAAAAGCTCTGCTATTATTTGGGGTTTCCAGAATATGAATCAGAACAATTTAATGAAAAAAGGAGGGATCAAATCCTGGGGCATTTCAAAGAAGCCTTTAAAAAGAAAACCCAGGCCCAATGGAACCGAATACTGGAAAAATTGGATGCATGTTACAGCCCAGTGCAGGATTTAAGTGATGTATTGCAGTCCGGTTTTTTGCGCAAAAGAAAAATGATCATGGATTTTTCAGACAGAAACGGAGAAAAAATCACGGCTATCGGTGTCCCCATCAAACTCAGCAAAACGCCCGGCTCTTTACGCACACCACCTGTGGGTTTTGGTGAGAGTACAACAGATGTACTTAGAGAGCTTGGATATAATGAAAACCAGATACAAAATTTTCACATCTCAGATGTGATTTAAAATCATTAGCATCTAAACTTGTTTATATGAAAAAAGTCGGCCATTTCTTACCGCTTCTTTCATGACTTGTGAAAGGCAAACCCTGATAAAATAACGGGTCAGTCCTTGGTGTTAGTAAGTAATCGACAGACAACACCCCTTTTTGGGCAAAAGTGTTTTAGGATAAGAGGTGACTTGTGATTTTTATTTCTTTCAAATTAAAACAAAAGATTTTAAGTGTTATTGTACTGGTTGTTGCAATTGTCATGGTGATTTCATCTCTGGCAGTGTCTTATGTGATTTATCAGCAAAATGTGACCACAACAAATACAAATATTGTTGTGGCCGTCGATAATATCAAAAATAAGATCTTAGAAATCCAGGATGACCTGGTAATAAGGACGAATCAAACAATTAGAATCTTTACGGTTGGAGAGAACGTCAAGTTCATTGTTGAATTCAAGGAAAAATCAGGCCTTGGTATGACTGGGACTTCATTCTCAAGTCTTGCCAATGCAGCTTTTGCCCTGTGTTCTACCAGTGATATCAATAAAATGGCTGTATATGACGCCAAAGGGGAATTGATTGCATTTTCAAAAAAAAATGCAGGTGGTTCCATGCTTGTTGGATACCATTATATCAATCCTAAAAGGGCATTCGATTATCTTCTTTTAAAGGGCGATGACCAGGTTGAGGGCAATAATTGGCAAACAAGTGAAAAAATCAATGAACTTGGAATTCCGGTTTTAAGAACCAACTTTTCTTCCAAAGCGACTCAAAAATCTGTCGTTAAAACCGATAACGGCCTATCCATAGATGTGACAATTCCTGTGATGGTTGATGTCTATAATAACAAAACAGATAAAATGGAACCTGGTTTTTTCGGTTTTGTCGTTGTGTCAAAATTACTGGGAAGAAGCTTTGTTCGACAAATGACGGAGCTGACAAACATGAAGATTAATATTTTTGCAGGGGATAATCTGTCTGTAGGAGATCTTGCAGAATATAAAACCATTGCCAAATCCGGTTTACCTGATCGCATTGATTTTTCATGGAAATTAAAAAACCAGGTTGTAGTTTTAAATAAGACAATCGTTAATGACAAGAATTTTATCCAGGGAATTTTGCCGATTTATTCCAATGGGCACTTTGATGGGGCCATAACAGCGCTCAATTCCACACAAACTATTATCGACAATACCAAACAGGTAGTGTATGTTCTTGTCGTTGTCTATCTGTGCTGTATTGTTCTTATCATTCCTGTTGCACTTTTTGTTTCAGGAACCATCGTAAAATCCATCCTCAAAGTCACACAAAGTCTCAAAGACGTTGCACAGGGAGAAGGCGACCTGACCAAGAGGATTGAGATCAAGTCAAAAGACGAGATCGGGGAATTGTCTCAATGGTTTAATCTCTTCATAGAAAAACTGCAGGCCATGATTTTAGATATTTCTAAAAGCTCTCAGGCTCTATCCCGGTTTGCAAATGTGACCAAAGAACAGTCAGGGCAGATATCTGACAGTTCTAACGATATGTCAAACATCACAAAAACCGTAACAAAATCAACAACTAAAATGAGTTCAAGTATTACATCTATTTCCTCAGTGGTCGGCCAAGCCTCTGATAAACTTGATATTGTTGCTTCTTCAACAGAAGAAATGACGGCAACAATTAATGAAATCGCAAAAAATGCTGAAACTGCAAGAATAATGAGTGTTGATACTGGTCAAAAGATTAAAAAGGCTGCCTTGCAGGTCAACCGGCTTGGGGTGGATATCAAAGAGATAAATGTTTTCAGAGAATCAATTAATGAAATTTCAGAGCAGACAAATCTTTTAGCGTTGAATGCAACTATTGAAGCGGCCAGGGCCGGAGATTCAGGGAAAGGCTTTGCCGTTGTGGCGGGAGAAATAAAAGAACTGGCACGACAGACAGCCGTTGCAACAGAGGATATTAAGGTAAAAATTGAAAATATTCAAAATTCAGCAAATATAACCGAGAATGAAATGGCGAGCATCTCACAGGTATTCAGCGATATGAATGGCGTGGTCAATGAGATCGCATCCTCTATTGAAGAACAATCCGCTGCTACAAAGGAAATTTCAGATAACACGTCCATCGTTGCAAGCGGGATCAGTGATGTGAATATACAGATTGTCCAGTTTGATAATTTAACAGCCCAGATTGCCGAAGATATGAAAAAAGTGAGTGTAGCAAGTGTCAGTATGTCTGAAAACTGTAGGAATATCAATTCAGATGCCCAAAAAATGCAACAACAGACAAATAAGCTTGATAGTTTAATGAGTAAATTTGTCATTGAGTGAGTAAGCAAAAGACAGCACTCTTTTTCATAGACAGGAACCCAAATCAAATAATGAAAGAATATAATGAATTGATTGGGTAAACTGATCAATTCATATATGCCGATGTCCGGAGGCACCCATCTCCGGCAATTATCTGTTGCGGGGGCTTTACTCCCCTAAACCCCCGCAACAGATCCAAGCCGGGCAGCAAAATTAAATATGGAAATTTAAAAGATCTTTTGGAATGTTATTTTATTTTCGTGCTGATGATGGCATAATAGTTTAATACAGAACGAAAAACGAGTGCAAAAAATGACGATCATAAAATAATCTGCCTGGTTTTTGCACTCGTTAATATCTTGAGTAAGTCTGGTTGGCAAAATATAAGGTTATTTTGCCATCAGGCTCCATAAAACGCCAGCTGCAATGGCGGATCCGATAACACCGGACACATTGGGCGCCATGGCGTGCATGAGCAGAAAGTTGGTCGGATCTTCTTTCTGGCCCACTATCTGGACAACGCGGGCTGAATCCGGAACAGCAGATACCCCTGCCGCCCCTAACAAGGGATTGATTTTTGATTTTAAGAACAGGTTCATAAATTTTGCAAAGAGAACGCCTGCTGCGGTTGCCAGACAAAATGAAAATGCACCAAGCGCAAAAATACCCACTGAACTTTTGGTCAGGAAAACATCTCCCTGGGTACTTGCGCCGACTGTAACGCCCAGCAGTATGGTTGCCGTATCAATAATGGCATTTCTTGCCGTCTGGGCAAGTCTTTCAGTGACAACCGCTTCTTTTAAAAGATTTCCAAAGCAGAGCATTCCCAAAAGCGGAAGCGCTGCAGGAGCAAGGAAACAGCAGAGAAGAAAAGCAAGGATGGGGAATATTATTTTTTCTCTTTTAGTAACTTCCCTTGGTTCTTCCATTCTGATCAACCGTTCCTTCCGGGTTGTCAGAAGTCTCATGATCGGGGGCTGGATCACGGGAACCAGTGCCATGTAGGAGTAGGCAGCCACGGCTATGGGACCGATCAACATCGGCGCTAATTTGGCTGTCAAAAAAATTGCCGTCGGACCGTCCGCGCCGCCGATAATCCCGATGGAAGCCGCTTCATTCGGGGCAAATCCAAGGGCCAGAGCCCCTAAAAAGGTAATAAAGATACCTGTCTGGGCAGCCGCGCCCAGCAGCATCAGAACCGGCCGTGCCAGAAGAGTGGAAAAATCCGTCATGGCGCCGATACCCAAAAAGATAAGGGGCGGATAAATCCCCTGGGTCACACCGAAATATAAATAATGAAGAACTGAATTATTTTCATAGATTCCCAACCCCAATCCTTTAAATATGGGAATATTTCCGATGAGCATGCCAAATCCGATGGGCACTAAAAGCAATGGTTCATAATCCTTGGCAATTCCAAGATAGATAAAGATTATCCCGACAACAATCATGATAAGATAACGATAATCCCATAGATAGAACCCGGTGTTATGATAAAACTCTAAAAATAACGTATCCATATTTTATTTCCTCTTGCGTGTCATATATTTTTCAGACCAATTTTAGCATGAAAAGATTTTATCAAACCTATCCTTGTTCCAGGTAAAAAACCCAGCGCCGTCAGGGATGATTATTTTTGTTTTGAGAAGCGTGTTCAGGTTTGAATGCGGGTCCATCAAACCACTGATACAGGCAAGATGAAGCAGTCGTGACAATGAAAAATGATCTTCCATGGTCCTTGCAAGAAGGCCAAACTGCTTTGCAACTTCTTTCTGGCTTTCTGTAAAAACAACTCTGTCAGAGATATGTTTTTCCTGCTGTTCATCCGGTTTCTCTTCCTGTTTCTTTGCTCTAAAGAACGCTTTGATTTTTGAGGGATCTTCCCATAAAGCCAAGACCTTATAAAGTTTTGAAATCACAAAAGAAAGCATTACAAGGCCTGAAAATACGATGGTGATGCCGACAACGGAAATTGCCCATCCATTATTGGCATTAATTGCTTCTAATCCGTACAAGCGGTTACCTCCATGTTAAAAAATTTCCAAAAGACCCAAGCCATCAACCTCTTTTACAAATGGTGCCGTGGTGTCAAGATATTCCTGCCAGGATTCCATAATGATTGCAGCGGCTTGTGAATCTTCCTGGATAACAGCTAAAAAATCCTGTCTTGAAATGACAAACACATTTCCTTTTTCAAGAACCGTCAGGGTCGTTTTATAGACACCTTTGACAGATAAAAGTTCCAGTCCGATGAAATCTCCGGAAGTGCTTAAAACAACTGATTTGCCTTTATCCATAGACACCAGGAGTGTGCCCTTGTCTAACAGAAAAAAGAGCTGGGCTTCATCTTTGGCATTTACCAGGACCTCTCCCGGCTGTATTTCCCATTTGCCGAAAAGGGGTGCCAGCCGTTCAATATCAGATTCTTCAAGAGAACTGAAAACAGATGACTGGGATAGAAGTTCTTTGATATTACTCATTATTTCCCCGTAATAATTAATCTGCTTGTTATAAAAGGAATCTATTCAAGCATATTTTATAAGTCCTGTCGATAGAAAAATCCTGACTGATAGATATATCGTTTAGCTTTATAAAATAAATCTTTATTTAAAAACAATACTGTCTGATTTTTATGGATCATTCTTATTGACTGTAAATACTTAAATATCGTACTATCTCTAAAATTTTGTCAATCTAAAAAAAGGAGTATAACGATGAAAAAAAGGGGTGTTGTCATAGCATGGTGCTTAATTTTGTTATTTGGCCTGTTCTTTTTCTCTTGCGGGCAACAGGATCAAAACCAGGTTGATACTTCAAAGATTGAACAGCAGATCGCTGAATTGTCAAAACGGATAGACGACTTATCCCAAAAAGTTGCCGCACTCTCCCCTGAAACAGCCATGGAAAATCCTGAAGCACCTGCTGAAAAACTAAAAGCAGGGTTTATTTATGTCGGCCCTGTTGGTGATTACGGCTGGTCCCATGCCCATGATCTGGGAAGAAAATTTGCAGAAAAAAAATTGCCCTGGCTTGAAACCACCTATGTTGAATCTGTTGCAGAATCAGATAGTGCAAGAATCATGGACCGCCTTATTCAGGAACAAAAATGCGACGTGGTTTTCACTACAAGCTTTGGATACATGGAAGATACCATTGCCGCCGGCACCCGGTATCCTGATAAGCTGTTCATGCATTGTTCAGGATTTAAACGATCTGATAATGTTGGAACCTATTTTGGGGATCTTTACCAGATGTATTATTTGAACGGCATTATGGCCGGTGCATTGACCAAGACCAATAAAATAGGGTATGTCGCAGCCTTTCCAATCCCGGAACTGGTTCGTCATATTGACGCCTATGCCCTGGGTATCAAAGCTGCAAACCCGAATGCCAGACTCCATGTAAAATGGATTTATGCCTGGTACGGCCCGGACAAGGCAAAAGAAGCTGCCGAGGCATTGATTGCAGAAGGCTGTGACGCCCTTGCCTTTACCGAAGATACGCCTTCAGTCATTGAAGTCGGCCAGAGCCATGCGGAAAAAGGCAAACAAATTTATACCTTCAGCCATTATTCCGCCATGCAGCCCTATGGCGTTGATTCTGTTGTTTCAGGACAATTCATGGACTGGGGGGGAATGTATGCCCAGATTCTTGAAGACATTCATAACAAAACCTGGACCAACGAGGATGTCTGGTGGCTTGCCAAAGAAAAAGCCGCCATCCTTGGCGGCAGTGAAACTGAAATCATCAATCCCAAGTTTGTGCCCGCTTTAAAAGAAGCAATGATTGATACTAAAGAATTTGGCAACATTTCTGCGTACGAACTTGTGATAAAACGATACGAACAGATGAAGCAAGGGGTTGATGTGTTTGACCCGTTTACAGGCCCCATCACCGATAATCAGGGAAACCTGAAAATAAATGCCGGGGAAAAAGCGTCAAAACAAGATCTTCTGAGCATGATGTATTATGTGGATAATGTTGAAGGCTCCATCCCCAAATAATTAAAATAATATCCAGAAAAAAACGCCGGAGAACATTTTTCCCGGCGTTTTTTTAAAGCGTCTTATGAAAAAAATTCAGCGCCTTGAAATGAAAGCAATCTCAAAATCATTTCACGGCATACCTGCCAATCAGGACATTCATCTTTCCATTGAATCCGGTGAAATCCTGGGACTTCTGGGCGAAAACGGGGCAGGGAAAACCACATTGATGAATATTTTGTATGGTCTTTACCAGCCGGATGCAGGTCAAATCAGCATCAATGGTAAGGGCATCCGGATCAGCAATCCTGTTGAATCCATCCACCACGGTATTGGAATGGTGCATCAGCACTTCATGCTCGTACAGAATCATTCAGTGATTGAAAATATTGCATTGGGCTATAAAAAAACGCCTTTTTTTTTCCCAAAAACAAAAATAAGAAAAAAAGTTGAAGACTTTTCTAAAAATTTTGATTTCCATCTTGATCCTGAAAAAAAGGTCTGGCAGCTGTCAGCCGGGGAACAGCAGCGCATCGAAATTATTAAAGCGCTTTTAAATGGTGCCGACCTTCTTATTCTTGATGAACCCACTTCTGTTTTAACCCCTTTGGAAATCAAAGAATTGATTTCCATATTAAGACAGATGAAGGCCAAGGGCCATATGGTCATTTTCATTTCCCACAAGCTGGATGAAATCATGGATATCTGTGACCGGGTCATGGTGCTCCAAAAAGGAAAAATTGCGGGAAGCTCCGACACAAAAGATACGGATAAGCAATCCCTTGCCAGGATGATGGTGGGCAGGGATGTTGTCTTTAATATCCACAGAGAAAAAATTACAAGGGGCGAAAAAATATTATCTGTAAAAAATATTAATGCCCTGGGAGATAAAGGGCTTTTTGCCGTTAAAAATATCTCATTTGAACTTTTTAAAAATGAAATATTCGGTGTTGCCGGGGTTTCCGGCAATGGACAAAGAGAGCTTGCAGAAGCCATAACAGGCATCAGGCCCCTCTTTTCCGGGCAAATTAAAATCAATGGCAAAGACATCACCAATAAATCGCCTAGAACCATTTATGACAACGGCGTTTCCCATGTCCCGGAAGAAAGAATGCGGTTTGGAATCGTTCCGGGTCTTTCCTTATATGATAATGCCATTCTAAAACAGCACCACACAAAAAAATTTTCCGGGCGCTGTTTCCTCAACTACAAAAAGATCAAAGATCATACAAGTGCCATTATCAATGCCTTTAAAATTTCCACCCATTCCATAAGCAACCAGGTCAGAAACCTTTCCGGCGGTAACATCCAGAAGCTGATCCTAGGAAGGGAAATCAGCGAAACACCACGGCTTCTCGTGGCGTCTCACCCTACCTATGGACTGGATGTCGGGGCAACGGAATTCTTAAGAAATCACCTTTTGGAACTTCGGAAACAAGGCAGCACCGTGCTCCTCTTTTCCGAAGATCTTGAAGAAATATTTGAACTGTGCGACCGGGTTGCCGTTATTTTTGATGGGCAATTCATGGCCGTTCTTGATTCAGATGATGAACAGCTTTGTGATATCGGCCTGATGATGGCCGGCTCAAAAAGAGTCTGACAGCAGTGAGATAATAAGAATGATAAAAATTCAAACCACAGATAGATATAATATTACCGGCTTCAGATCATTTATGACCAATATCCTGTCTCTTGCAGCCGGGTTGGTCGTTATCAGTATTATTTTTCTGATTGTGGGCGTGAACCCTTTGTATGCGCTTTTTAAAATATTTTCAGGATCATTCGGCTCTTTTTACGGGTTCAAGGAAACCCTTACCAAAGCCATCCCCTTAATATTGATCGGCGCAGGCCTGACCCTTGCTTTCAGGGCAAAATTCTGGAACATCGGTGCTGAAGGCCAGATGCTCATGGGCGCCATTTTTGGCACCGGGGTGGGACTCTTTTTCGGCGATGCGCTTCCGTCTTACATCATCGTTCCTTTAATTTTTCTGGCAGGTTTTATCGGAGGAGGATTGTGGGGAATCATTCCCGCCATCCTGAAAATAAAATATTCCATTAATGAAGTCATTTCCACGTTAATGCTCAACTATATCTGTGCCCAGTTTTTAACCCTGCTCATTGTAGGGCCATGGAAGGGGAAAACAAGGTTTGGTTTTCCCGGAACCGACAATCTTCCGGATGCTGCAGTACTTGGCCTGATCCCCGGCTCCAGGATTCACTATGCCACACTGACCCTGGCGGTTATCTGTGCTGTTGTCCTGTGCGTGGTGATTTATAAAACACGATTTGGATATGAAACAAGAGTGGTGGGGGAAAATCCTGATGCAGGAAAATATGCCGGGATCAATTTTTTAAAAACAACCCTGATCATTATGGCCGTCAGCGGTGGTCTGGCCGGCATGGCAGGTATTGGTGAGGTGGCCGGCATCCATCACTATCTTGGGTATCCTGCTTCCGTATCCTCCGGGTATGGATTTACCGCCATCATTGTGGCATGGCTTGCCAAATTAAATCCGCTCTATGCCATTATTTCCGGTATATTTTTTGCCGGCATCCTGGTGGGGGGTGATGCCATACAGATATCGTTAGGACTGCCGGCGGCCACGGTTGAAATTGTAAACGGCATACTGTTGATATTTTTAATTATGGGGGATTATTTTTTAAACCATAAAATTACCATCCAGTTTTCAAACAAATAAGGATGCAATAGATGGAAGATATAATTATTTCAACACTTCAAAGGACCATGGTTGCAGGAACCCCTTTACTTCTTGCCACAACGGGAGAAATCATTTGTGAACGGTCCGGCATTCTCAATCTGGGGGTTGAAGGTGTGATGTCAATGGGCGCCGTGGTCGCTTTCATTGTCACCATGACAACGGGACAGCCCTGGCTGGGCGTTCTTGCTGCCATTGCTGCGGGAATAGCGTTTTCCATCATCCATGCCTTTACCTGTGTTACCCTGCAGGCAAACCAGGTTGTGTCAGGCCTGGCGTTAACCATGTTGGGTCTGGGGCTTTCCGGCATGCTGGGCAAATCCTATGTAGGAAAACCCCTTTCAATCAAAATGGAAGACTTAAGTATCCCCTGGTTATCCGACATCCCGTATCTTGGAAAAATTTTGTTTTCCCAGAGTCCGTTTTTCTTTATTGCCGTGCTTCTGGCTTTTGCCGCCTGGTTTTTTCTTGAAAAAACCCTTTTGGGAATACAGATCAGGTCAACCGGAGAAAATCCGAAATCCACGGAAACTCAAGGTGTAAATGTTTCCCGGTTACGATATCTGAGTGTAATGATCGGCGGTGGTTTTTCAGCTCTGGCCGGCGCCCATCTCTCCATTTCATATTCAAAATCATGGATAGAAGGGATGACGGCAGGAAGGGGATGGATTGCCATTGCCCTGACCATCTTTGCCCTGTGGAACCCGGGGCGTGCCATATGGGCGGCATTTCTGTTCGGCTTTATTTTCGTTGTCCAGTACCTTCTACAGCCCCTGGGAATTTCACCCAATTTTCTGGCCATGCTCCCCTACATCGCAACACTTTTAATTTTATTGCTGATCAGCCTTAAAGATTCAAAAAAATTAAATGCACCTGCCATGCTTGGCGAACCCTATAAACGGGGTCAAAGATAACAAACCCTTTGACTTTTCATTGATTTTTATTGATAATTGACACATCATTCATCATTTCTTTTAAAAGGAGATAATATGTCAGAGCCGATGGTATCCATTGATGAAGTTTCTAAAATCTTTTTAAAAACAGCCCAGCACACCCTTGAAACCAGTACAAAGCAGGAGGTTACATATTCCTCAACTATCCAGAAAATACCAAAAGTTTCCATGAAACCCGACCTGACCTGTTTTGTTCAGTTCAACGGGGATTATAACGGACTTGTCGTGATAAATTTTTCAGCCAGTGCAGCATTTGAAATCTATAAATCTTACATGAAAGCCATGGGAATGCCCAAAGAAGAAATCGCAACAACGGTTGCATCACCCGAAGTTTCAGATACCATAGGGGAAATTACCAACCAGGTCATGGGGCAGTTGACCAAGGACATTGAGGAAAAATTTAATCTCAACGCCATTTTCGGGCAGCCCAAAGCCTTGACGTTAAACAGTTCCATCACCCTTGTCATTGATTCGGATTACAGGGAAAACAGGCGGCTGTCATTTAAAATCGGCAATTACAGTTTTAGAATTGAAATTGCAATGGAACACTCTGAGTTTGTTCTCATTTAAAAAACAAACCTAAATTTTATGAAACCCTTGAAATTATTTTTTATCAGTTTTAGCCTTATTTTATTTTTTTCATTTTTTGTGAATATAAGCTTTGCCGTAACGATTCAAAAAGAAAAAGAAATCGCAAAAGAATTCATGGAAATGATAAAAAAACGACAGATGCTGTTAAATGATCCCATTGCCAATCACATGATAACCCAGATCGGCAATCATATTCTTTCTTTCCTGCCGCCCCAGCCCTTTGACTATTCATTTTATATTGTTGACGAAGATGTTTTTAATGCATTTGCAAGTCCGGGTGCCAATATTTTTGCCTATCGGGGACTGATCACCTCCCTTGATTCCATTGATGAACTGGCAGGCATCATTGGGCATGAAATTGCCCATGCAGCAAGCCGTCATGTATCCGAATCCATTGATCGTGCAAAATATGTCAATATTGGAAGCCTGGCAGGGGTACTGGCCGGTGCCATCATCGGCGGCAAACAAGGGGGTGATGCCGGGGCGGCAATCATGACAGGATCAATCGCCCTGGGTCACACGGCCATGCTTTCATTTACAAGGGAAAATGAAACAGAAGCAGATGAAAAAGGCATCATGTTTTTAAAAAGGAGCTGTTTTTCACCTCAAGGACTCCTGGCAGGTCTAATGAAAATCAGAGCATCTGACTACCGGGGCGTGGAAGGCATCCCGGATTATGTTAAAACCCATCCTGGAACCGGCAGCCGTATTGCCCATGCTGAAACCCTTCTTTCAAATTACATCCCCCCTAAAGACAAAGCAAAATGCGCCGAAGATCTCAGGTTTGATATGGTGAAATACAGGCTTTTAGGACTTTATGCAGGTATTGAGCCCACATTGAACCTGTTGACCAACCAGTTGAATGACTCGCCTTCAACTGCTGCCATCCATTACGGACTGGGTCTGATTTACGACAGAAAATTCATGAAGGACAAAGCCATGGCCCACTTTAAAACAGCGCTTTCCATTGCTGTTTTCGATCCAATGGTATTGCTTGAAATGGGCAGGGTTTATTTGGAAAATAGTGAGCCCCAAAAAGCCCTCAACGTTCTAAACGGGATTGAATCAGACCCGGTCATAGGTCTGATGGCAAAATTTTATCAGGCAGGCGCATACCTTGAGTTGGAAAACCTGGCAACAGCAAAAGAACTTTTCACTCTTGTCATTGATAAAGCTCCCGCCTTATATCCAAAGGCATATTACAACCTTGCGGCAATACTGTCCCTTGAAAAAAAACAAGGGCTTTCTCATTATTATCTTGGGATCTATTATTCAAAAATCAACAATACCAAAACCGCCATCGTCCATTTAAATAAAGCGCTGGACTTGCTTACAGATGACGCTGATATCCAAAAGACAAAAGACCTTTTAAATGAATTAAACGAAACCTTAAAAAAACGATCTTAAAAAAACCAGGCACTCTAAAGTAATAACATTTAAATAATATCTATAATTAATAAAAAAAATGTTGCCTAGTTATTGTAACTTTGCTACGGTAATCATGAATCTAATAAAATCAAATATACTACTGTCGGTTTTTTAATTACTTTGTTTGTAGGTTTTTTTTTAAACAGGAGAGTATCGTATGAAACTTACCATCGGGAAAAAACTTACCTCTAGTTTTTTGCTTCTTGCATTCCTTGTCTTGTTATCCGGTATCGTGGGCATCATTATTCTCAACAAAGTATCGGATTCCGCCGATACGGTTGCAAAAGAAAAAGTTCCTATCCAGTATTCTGTAATGAAAGCCAATCTCATAGTTGAAAAGATCCAGAAAGCCCTGGTAGAGTACACCGGTTCTTTTTCAGGACTTGACCAGCAGGAAAAAAGCCTTTTGGAAAAGCTGGACGAGTTTGACATGTGGATGGATATGCTGGAATATGGAACCGGTTCTGATAAATTTTTAAAAAGCAAATCAAATACGGTTTATAAAGCCCTTAAATTAGACATTGAAGTTCCCCAAAGTTCCAAAGAAATGCTCACAATTGTTACTGCGGCAAAAAAGGAAAATGCTGTTTTCAGGAAAGGGTGTACAGATCTGGTAAAAGCCCATAATGAATACCTGAGTTATTCGGTTACAGTTGATAACAAAAACTATGACCTGCCCTCCTATCTCATGCTGCTGGAAAAGGATCATCGAAACTGGTACAGTTTGCTTGAAAATGCTGTCATTACGGTGATACTGTACAAAGGGAATGCAGATCCCACCAAAGGCATGCTGGGAAGCTGGATCCATACCTATAAAGTTGAAGATGAGGAATTGAACACGCTTATCAAAAAGCTAAACAAATATAATGTAAAATTACTGGAGCATATCGGAGAAATCAATCAGGCGAGTGATACCCAAGGAAAAACAACGGTTTTCAATAAAAGCGGCGGATCATTTGAACGTGTCAGTCAATTCCTTGATAGAATCAATGACTACATCAGACCTGTATATCAGAAACTTGACGCTGCCAAAACAGAAAAGCTGACCGCATTGACCCAGTCAGCCGTTAAAATCAACAAAAGCCTTGAAGCCCTTGTCAAGGGAGCTGAAAATGAGATGGCAAGTGCTTTGAAACAATCTGAATCCTCAAAAAAAAGCGGTACAGTCTTTCTCATTGTCCTGACCATTGCCGCAGTCCTGGTCGCCATTGGGCTGGGATTGTTCATGAGCCGTTATATGACAAGGAGCATTACAGCCCTGGCTGATGTGACAAAGCAGATTGCCAAAGGAGATCTTAAAAATAAAGTAAACGTGACGTCCAATGATGAGTTGGGAGACCTTGGCACTGACACCAATGCCATGGCAGATAATCTAAGGAACATTATCCGCCAGATCACGGATTATTCGGGACAATTGACGAAATCTTCTTCAGATCTGACAAGCCTTGCATCTTCCATGTCCGATGGTGCCCAGAACATGACGGCAAAATCAGAATCCGTGGCTGCTGCTGCAGAAGAGATGAGCGCCAATATGAATTCGGTTGCAGCAACCTCTGAAGAGGCGACCACCAACATCAACACCGTGTCCATAGCAACAGATGAGATCAACTCCTCCATTAATGAAATCGCCAAAAACTCTGAAAGAGGCAGTGCCATTACCCAGGAGGCAGTCGAAAAAACCGGCAGTGCCACCAGACGAGTAAATGAACTAGGGGTGGCTGCAAAAGAAATCAGCAAGGTCACGGAAGTGATTTCCGAGATTTCGGAACAAACCAATCTTCTGGCATTAAATGCCACCATTGAAGCGGCAAGAGCAGGGGAAGCCGGGAAAGGCTTTGCTGTTGTTGCCTCAGAAATAAAGCAGCTGGCTGTTCAAACGGCAGGAGCGACCAATGATATTAAGCTGCGCATTGAGAGCATTCAAAATTCCACGGCCGATACGGTTCTGGAAATTGAAGGTGTGGCAAAAATAATTGAAAATGTAAATGATATTGTGGGAACCATTGCCGCAGCGGTTGAAGAACAGTCTGCCACCACAAAAGAAATTGCCGAGAATATGGGACAGGCCTCAAGCGGATTACAGGAAGTCAGTGAAAATGTTGCCCAGAGTTCCACTGTGGCCAGCGAAATTGCCAAAGATATCGGTGAGGTGAGCACCAGCAGCAATGAAGTGTTAAAGGGCAGTGAGCTTGTCAACCAGAGCAGTGGTGAATTAAAAAAACTGGCCGCCAGCCTTCAGGAACTTGTCAAACAATTTAAGCTTTAGTGATGGAATTACGATATATGTAACACAACAACCCTATAAAGGAGAAAAACATGGTAAAAAAATCTTTAATCGTCTTTTTTGGTCTTATTATTGCGTTCTGCTTTGCAGGCAACGGATTTACAGAACCACTAACCGCTCAAATGTGCAAGGAAAAAGCCATTGCAGCCGGAAAACTGATTGAGCAAAACGGTGAAAAAGCGTTTGAAACCCTGAAAGACCCTAATGGAGAATTTATATTCGGTGATGGTCAGGGGTATGTCTGGGTACAGGACCTTGATGCAAAGATGATCATGCACCCCATAAAACCGTCCCTTGACGGCAAAGCCCTTTCCGGCCTTAAAGATAGCAACGGTGTCCTCTTTTTTGTAGCGTTTAACGAAATTGCAGAAGAAAATCCCGCCGGTGGATGGGTGGCCTATCAATGGCCGAAACCCGGAGAAAAAGGAGAATCCTCAAAAGTATCTTTTGTTATCCTTGCCAAACATGGCGGCACGGATTATGTTGTGGGTTCAGGGATTTATGATGTAACGGCTGATGACATTAAAAAGCAATTCCCGTCAGATGTTGTTTACGAAGATTAATTGTAATTTGACATAAATTTATAAAAGGATCATATCCGGCAAGACCTTAGGATATGATCCTTTTTTTATTTTCTATACCTTATCAAATCTGGAAAAATGCATGGAAAACGTTCCCCTGCCCTGGCTGGCGGATCGAAGGGCTGTGGAATACCCAAACATTCTGGCAAGCGGTACCACGGCTTTTACAATCTGGATACCGGCTTTCGGATTGATGGATTCCACTTTCCCGCCCCTGGCATTCAGATCAGATATGGCATCTCCCATAAATGCATCGGGAACAAAAATTTCTACTTCCATAATCGGTTCAAGAAGACTGATGGATGCATTTTCCAGCGCATCCTTACATGCCATGGAAGCGCAAACTGAAAAGGCCAGCTCTGAACTTCGTTCATCAAAGCTGCCGCTTTCAATCATAATGCCGATATCCACCAGAGGATAGCCTTTAAGGTATCCGCCTTCAAGGCTTTCTTTGATTCCTTTTTCAATACCGGGAAGATATTGTTCAGGGATTTGATCATTTCCCACCTTGCAGGCAAAGGTAACCCCATCTCCCCGATTTAAAGGCTTAAGACTGATACTGATATTTGCAAAATGTGCTTTGCCTGAAATTTCTCTTTCAAAAACAGCGCTGCCTTTTGATTTGGCGTTAAGAATTTCCCTGTAAACAACCTGTGGATTTCCCACATTGACATTGGTTTTAAACTCTTTTAACATCCGTGAAATAATAATTTCAAGATGAAGTTCCCCCATTCCGGAAAGAATTGTCTGGCCGGTTTCCTCATCTTTTCTCACCTTCAGGGTCGGATCTTCAATCATGAACTTTTCAAGAACATCATCAAGTTTCTCCTGATCTGCATGGGTTTTCGGCTCAATAGCAATGGAAATAACCGGATCTTCATATTCCATTTTTTCAAGAAAAACAGGATGGTCCTGTGAGCACAGGGTATCCCCGGTTCCAGAATCCTTTAACCCCACAATACCGACAATATCCCCGGCAGTCGCCTCTTTCAGCCGTTCTCTTTTATTGGCGTGCATCTGCAGAATTCTGGATAATTTTTCATTTTTCTTTAACAAAGGATTGTAGACATCGGAACCTGACTCGATTCTGCCCGAATAAATCCTGACAAAAGACAACTTTCGACCTTCAATCATGGAGACTTTGAAAATCAAGGCTGCCAACGGGGCGTTCTTTTTGGGCAGGCAGTCAACTGTTTCATTGGTTTCCGGGTGTATCCCCTTAAGGGGCGGGACATCAACAGGGCTTGGCAAAAACAATTCAATTCCGTCCAGCAGGGGTTGAATGCCCTTGTTTTTAAGGGCGCTGCCACAAAGGACCGGCACGATCTTTCTTGAAATGGTTGCACCCCGAATGGCCCGGATAAGCTCTTCAGCAGATATTTCCTCTTCTGAAAGATATTTTTCCATTATGTCATCATTGACTTCGGATATGGCCTCAAGAAGTTTGTCACGATATTCTGCTGCTTCCAGTTCAAACTCAGGTGCAATATCGTCTGCTGAATACTGGGCACCCTTTGTTTCGTCATCCCAGGTGATCTGCTTCATATGGATCAAATCAATAACACCTGAAAAATGGTCTTCAGACCCCATGGGCAGCTGTATCATCACAGGATTTGCCCGCAGTTTGTCTTTAATGGATTTGACTGCACTAAAAAAATCCGCCCCGGTTCTGTCCATCTTGTTGATAAAGGCCAGCCTGGGAACCGCATATTTATCTGCCTGGCGCCAGACCGTCTCTGACTGGGGTTCAACCCCCCCTACCGCACAAAAAACACCAATAGCCCCATCTAAGACCCTTAATGCTCTTTCCACCTCAACGGTAAAATCCACGTGTCCAGGGGTATCAATGATCTGGATAAGCGACTGCTTCCATTCACAGGTGGTCACCGCCGAGGTGATGGTGATGCCCCGCTCCTGCTCATCCTGCATCCAGTCCATGACAGCTTCTCCATCATGAACCTCTCCGATTTTATAGGATTTTCCCGTGTAAAAGAGAATCCGTTCCGTTACCGTAGTTTTACCCGCATCAATGTGGGCCATGATCCCGATATTTCTAAACTGACTGATATTCTTTTTTTTGTTCATTTCACAATCAACATATTTGTTTTATAAAAGTATTCAAGGTCAATATGACCGGCCAGTGTCATTGCATCCATACCATCAATCAACAGTTTAACCCTTTTTATCTTTGGAATATTCATGGTTAAAGAATTCACCATTGAATATATGGCCAGAAGCTCCGACTGAGTGTCCATATTCTCTATTTTTCCCTGTTCTATAGTCAAATCAACATATGCCGTTCCATCATCTGCAATAAAAAAAGAATTGAGTTTGGCATCTTTAGGCCAGGTCGGCTCAAGGGAAGGCACCGATGGCCCTGCCAGCAGGGCTTTGATAATTTCCCGGCCCAGCTGATGTGACTCCAGCGTAGAAGGAAACCTGATTTTAACAGATTTCAAGGCTGCCCGGTCCTGGTCTGCGTAATAGACAAATCCTTCAAAAAGATCTTCATAAGCTGAAATCCCATCCTCTTTTATGCTGGTTTCTGCGCCAAAAAGGGTTGATACTGCAAAAAAACTCAGAAAAATAAAAACAAGTAGTGTTTTCTGCTTGGATTTCATGGTTAAACTCTTGGTAAATTCTTTAAATTAAAAATGATATTTGATACAGCATTGCCCAATACGTGTCAAGAAAATATCCCTTGCAAATCAGCTGAGGGTTTAATAAAATTGAAAACTTAAAAACAGCAAATCGTTTATTTGATCATTATATGTTATCAGGAGTATGTGTGATTATATGATTCCAGGATTTGAGGCAATTGTTGAAGACCGGATAAAAAAAGCCAGAGAAAATGGAGCGTTTGACAACCTTGAAGGTGCCAACAAACCCTTAAAATTTGAGGACCAGCATATTCCCCAAGAATTTCGGCTTGCCCACAAAATACTGAAAAACTCAGGCTTTCTTCCGCCTGAAGTGGAACTAAAAAAAAAGATCACCCAGGTCGAAGATTTGCTTGAAGCAGCCCAGGTCGATTCTCCTGAAAGGATTAAAATGCAAAAGAAGCTGAACTATCTTTTAACCAAATTAAACACCATAAGAGGAGACCGACCCTTCTCACCACTGCTGTCAGATACATATAGGGATACGATAATAAAAAAAATATCATGAATTTTAAACAAAAAGATAAAGACGGGCTTTTCCGAAGTATTTTTACAGCATATTTCATTTTGCTGTTACATGTTTTTCTGCTGGCAGGCGCAGGGGTAACCGTTGTATTGTTCAAGGGGGTATATCACTATCTCCCATGGATCATGGGCTGTATCGGCATTTTAGTTCTGGCAATTGCCTGGATTTTCTATCGACGGGTAAAAAACAGTTCATCTGATATCAAAAACATTCTTTCTATGCCCCAGTTTCAGGACAAAACGGTTGAAATAAGGCTTCTTGGCGGACTTGCCTCCTTTAAAATAACCCCAAAAGAAAAGCAAAAAACGTACATTGGTCATCACCCTCCAACTCATTTGGATCGACTTCTCATTGAAAAAAATATCAACCCGACAGAGCAGAAGATTCTTGAACTTACCGCACTCTTCAAAAAGGATCTTATCACTAAAGAAGAGTTTGAGGCGGCAAAACACAACATTCTTCAAGGATAATACAGGAGGTTAAAATGGAGAAAATCAGACTGGCACTTTTATCGGGCGGAGTCTCTTCGGAAAGAGAGGTTTCCCTTAACAGCGGCAAACAGGTATTTAATGCCCTTGATAAGGACAAGTATGATATCACGCAATATGATCCTAAATTTGACCTGAAACAACTGGTAATTGACTCGGACAAGATTGACGCTGCCCTGATCATTCTGCACGGTCCTTTTGGAGAGGACGGAACCGTCCAGGGGCTTTTGGACCTGCTGGATATTCCCTATCAGGGTGCAGGGGTCCTGGGAAGCGCCATGGCCATGAACAAGCTGGTTGCCAAGAGACTTTATGAAGGCGCCCGGGTGCCGACCCCCTCGTATCTGTCCTTTTCAATGCACGAAAAAATTGAACCGGCTGAAATTGTGGAAGTGTTGGACCTGCCCGTGGTGGTAAAACCGGCCTGTGCCGGATCAAGTGTCGGGATGACCATCGTCAAGACGGCAAAAGATCTGGAAGATGCCATCAAACTGGGGTTTGCCCATGATGACTGCATTATTATTGAAAAATATATAAAAGGGATTGAGCTGACCTGCGGGGTCCTTGGAAATGAAACATTAGAGGCATTGCCGGTCATTGAAATCATCCCGGGTGAAGGCCATGAGTTTTTTGATTACACGGCAAAATATGTTGCCGGTGAAACCCATGAAATCTGCCCTGCCCGTATTGACGAGGCCACCACAAAAAAAGTTCAACAACTTGCCGTTAAAGCCCATCAAGCCCTTTTTCTAAAAGGATATTCCAGAACAGATCTGATCTTGAGCAACACCGACGTGTGGGTTCTTGAAACCAATACCATTCCGGGAATGACGGCGACCAGTCTTTTTCCCCAGTCTGCACAGGTTGCAGGATATTCTTTTACACAACTTTTAGACCAACTCATTCAACTTGCAATCAAAGAACATTCAAAACAAAAACTAAGGAGAGCTACATGAAGATTCTAGTCATTGGTGGTGGTGGCCGTGAACATACAATGGTTTGGAAAATATCCAAAAGCCCGCTGGTGGAAAAAATATATTGCGCCCCGGGAAATGCCGGCACCCACGACCTTGCAGAGTCTGTTCCCATCAATGCCGAAGATATTGATGCCCTGGCGGCTTTTGCCAAGAAAAATGAAATCGATCTCACGGTTGTCGGCCCGGAAGGACCTCTGGTCAAAGGCATTGCAGATGTTTTTGAAGCAATGGGACTAAAGGTATTTGGCCCCAGCAAGGCTGCGGCAAGACTTGAAGGCAGCAAGGATTTTTCAAAACAGCATATGCTCAAGTACAATATCCCCTGTGCCATGGGTAAAGCATTTACAGATACCGGCAAGGCCAAAGCCTATGCCAAAGCGCTCGGGGCCCCCTGCGTGGTCAAGGCAGACGGACTTGCCGCCGGCAAAGGGGTGATCATCTGTTCAACCCTTGATGAAGCAAATGAGGCCATTGATGCCATGATCAATGACAACGCCTTTGGCGATGCCGGCGCCATTGTAGTGGTAGAAGAATGCCTTAAAGGAGAAGAAGCCTCTTTTATTGCATTAACCGATGGAAAAACAGTTCTGCCGCTGCCTGAATCCCAGGACCATAAAAGAATCTTTGATAATGATGAAGGCCCCAATACCGGTGGCATGGGAGCATATTCCCCTGCACCGGTCTTAGATCACATGCTCCGGGAAAAAGCCATGAAAGAGGTTATGATCCCGGCTGTCCAAGGCATGGCCAAAGAAGGCACTCCCTTTAAGGGCGTTCTATATGCAGGCCTTATGGTGGATAAAGACCAGATAAAAGTACTTGAGTTTAACACCAGACTGGGTGACCCTGAAACACAGCCCATTCTAATGAGACTGGAAAATGACCTTGTTCCCCTGATGGAAGCCTGCTGTGATAAAACCCTGCATAATTTTTCAACCCGAATCGACCCGAGAGCGGCAATGTGTGTCGTCATTTCTTCCGGCGGATATCCGGGCCCATATGAGACAGGGCAAGAAATCTTTGGCATTGATAAGGCAAACAAAGTTGAGGATACGGTTGTCTTTCATGCAGGCACTGCATTAAAAGACGGCAAGGTGGTCACTGCAGGCGGCAGGGTCCTGGGGGTAACCTCCCTGGGTGAAACCGTTAAACAAGCCATTGACAGGGCATATGAAGCCTGTGAGAAAATTTCATTCAATAAGCATTTCTTTAGAAAAGATATCGGTGCAAAGGCTTTAAAACGCCTTTCCATCCCCCCCCAGGTGGGCGTTATCATGGGAAGTGACTCTGATTTTCCTGTCATGGAAAAAGCGCTGTCCATCCTCAAAAAATTTGATATCCCCTATTATGTCACGGTTGCCTCTGCCCACAGAACCCCGGAAAGAGCCGCCAGGCTTGCCAGTGAGGCCAAGGAAAAAGGAATAAAAGTGCTGATCTGCGGAGCCGGCCATGCAGCACACCTGGCAGGCGTCATCGCCGCCCATACCACCCTTCCCGTATTAGGGGTTCCCATAGATTCATCTGCACTTAAAGGAATGGATTCATTGCTGGCAACGGTTCAGATGCCGCCGGGAATTCCCGTGTCCACCATGGCCATCGGGAAATCAGGCGCTTATAATGCCGGTATCTCCGCTGCCCAGATTATTGCACTCTCAGATCCTGTGCTGGCCCAAAAACTTGTGGCCTTTAAACAGGAAATGGCAGACAAGGTCAATAAAAAGGCCAGGTCTTTTGCATGATGAAAAAAAAATAGTCTGTATTGATCCTGAAACTCCGGACACTGATATTATCATTAAAGCCGGAAAAATCATCCAAAACAATGGCGTGGTGATTTTTCCGGCTAAATGCCTTTATGGGGTTGCAGCCAATGCGTTAAATGAAAAAGCGGTTGAAAAAGTATTCCAGTTAAAGCAACGACCGTTGAACAACCCGATTCTCGTCCTTATCCCTGATAAAAAAATGCTCTTGACTCTTGTCAAATCAATCCCAAAACCTGCTGAAAAACTGATGGATGCCTTCTGGCCCGGAAACCTGACCCTTGTCTTTGAAGCAAGCAGCAATATCCCCAAACTGTTAACCGCCGGTACAGGAAAAATCGGCATAAGAATTCCAGCTCACCCGGTTGCAAAAGCCCTTGTTGAATATGTAAACCTTCCCATCACCGGTACCAGCGCCAATCTGTCAGGGCAAAACAGCTGTAACCAGGCTTGCCGGCTTGACCCCGCCATTATCGACCATGCCGACCTGGTGCTGGACGCAGGTACTTTAAAAGGCGGCAAAGGCTCAACCATTGCAGATGTGACCACAGCAGCCATTACGATCCTTCGGGAAGGCGAAGTTACGGCAGACCAGATCAATAAAACTCTGGCAAGTTGACATTTTAGACACCATAATTTCATTGACAAATCCCCTGTTTTCCCATAATAAAGAACAATCATGCCGGAGTGGTGGAATTGGTAGACGCAGAGGACTCAAAATCCTCCGGGCGCAAGCCCTTGCGAGTTCAAGTCTCGCCTCCGGTACCAAATAAACACAAGGGTTTGACCGTTTTCGGTTAAACCCTTTTTGTTTAATGCCTGTTTACAAACTCGCTCCTGCCCCCATCCTGTCCCCATTTTTATTGTTAAGCTGAGTGATATAATTTTATCAATAGTTCAGCATTTGGCTTTCAGGGATAGCCTTAGTTGTTCCGGTGTGTGTCTTTTAATAGGTTTTTCAAAGTATCTATATATTTAGGAATAATCAGTCATGCTGAAAAACCAATGGAGGATAATGATTCTTTGCAATGGAATTTATACAATTCCCCGGCATTTCAGGACAGGGACATTGTACCGCTCATGATGGGTCAGTTCCATCCAATGGTTCTGAAGGGCCATGTCGGCAAAATTAACGGGCAAGATATCATCATTAAGCCTGAAGCATCTCTTCTGCCATTTCTTTACCGTGTCAGCGGGAAGCTGCGAATCAATCATTATCCCATCCAGATGGGATAATGCCCTTAACTCTGCCTCCTCCGGCAGGTTATCCCTGTCCCAGAGAAATATCTGTCGTCCCATATCAGCCTGGAACCACAGATCGGTTCGCCTGGAGATCACTGTGAATTGAACTGCCCGGTTCCCGGGCTTTGGATAGAGATAGTGCCGGTCATGATCCAGGAAATGGGGCCTCTGGATAGCCATGATTGAAAGGATCTGCTCTATATCCGGCAAGTGTTCCGGCGTAATGAAAACAATCTCCGCGGGAACAAACGGATTGTTTTCAGACAGCATCCTTAAAACTGTTTTCATGTAGATTTGATCAGTCACGCCGGGACCGAAGAATACCTGGTAAGGAGAGGTCAGCAGGCCTGACAGCGGTTCAATCTCTTCGATCGGGCGCTGGTGATAAAAGATCAGTTTTGAAACAAACTGCCTGCCTTCAAGCGTGACATAACCATCTTGGCAGGTGTCATTCTTGAAAGCCACATCAAGATCCGGGAAGACGCACAGGGTGACATCAAAAAGCGCTTCGGCCGAGTCCAGTGCACGCCGCATGTCATGGGGGGTAAAATCCTTCGTGCTGATGAGGGTGTAGGGCGGATTTGTTTCATAGGTCAGTCCCAGTTCCCGCTGTTTTTTCCTGAATTGTGTGCCCGGCAGCACCAGGAGCGGAAATACCTGAATATGGTCATACAGGTGATGATCATACACAAACTCAAGCGTCTGTTTAAACCCTGACAGTGTATCTCCGGGAAGGCCGAAAATCAGATCCACGGTGGGGGCAATACCGACAGCCTGGAGCTGTTTTACACCGTTCAGAAAGGCTGCAAGATCTGTTGGCCGGTTCATCAGCTTCAGGGCGGCCGGATTGGTACTCTGCAACCCTACCTCAAACCCTTTAAATCCAGCGTTTTTATATAATTCAGCAGTCACCCGATCCACAGATTCTGCCCGAATTTCACTGATCAGGGCAATCTGTCCCTTTTCGTTTAACCCCGCGATTTTTTCCAGCAGCACAGGCAGACCTGGCCGTGAGTTCAAGGAGGGATCCAGAAGATATATTTCAGCAACCTGATGGTCCATGGCCCAGAAAATACTATCCAGTACTATCCGGTCAGGGGCAATGCTGCGTTTGTTTTTAGACTTGTTGTAATAGCAGAATCCGCATCGATAGGGACACCCCCTCTGGGTTTCCAGGAGCATCACATTCTCTAATCCCGGTGCCAGGTACCCGTTCACATAGGGGCTACCCTGTGAGAGAAAACAGGTTCCTGAACCATCTGAACCGCAACCCTGATGCCACGGCGCATCTGATGTGAGAAGGCTTGTAAACATGGTCTCTCCTTCACCGTAAACATAAAAATCAACTACCGAAGATTGTATCCGGGTATTGTCCGGCGTGATTTCAGGACCGCCAAAGATGATGCGGGTCTGGATCTCCTGTTTGATACATTCGGCAATATACAGCGATCGATCAAGGTTCCAGCAGAAAACCGTAAAGCCCAGGATATCGGGTCTGCGTTCAACAATGTACCGGATCAGGGCCTGATCTGCCGCATACGAAGCCATACTTTCCGGAACAATATCGACACAGCAGTCAGGAATCCCGGCTACCGCCTGTTTGAGATATGCTGCACCCAATGGAATATTGCCGGTTTTTACACCAAAATTGAGCTGGGGTATGGGAAGCTGAATCAAAAGGACTTTTTTCATGATGGCAAAATGTATTACAATCCAAAGCCAATAACAAGGGATAAAAATGCTTCCGGAATAGGGACATATTTTACTATATTCCAGGTCAATCCGACATTCCCCAGACTATAACCATTCTGACATCAAAAATATCAGACCGTCTGGGTTTGATGGTAAAGTGATTTGTACCAGTATCTTAAAGATTTCAAACTGTGGACTTTGTCCATTTATGTAGCGAGTTTGTTTTGTTGTGACTTACCCCGCCGCCAGAAGCCAACACAAAAAATCTTGTGAAAAATTATTCGGTGTCACTGTCACCAATAAAGGGACACATGTTGTGTCGGATCAATGGAATAGTTGCACCTAAGCGGGAGACCCGTTTGTTAACATCCTCGAAAGGCTGCAGATATGGCAGGTGTATCATTATAAAAAAAGCCTGTTCAAACGGATCGGAAAAGGCACAGGCTTTCGTGCCATGCAATATGACGCGCGACACTAAAGCGCGTCAATAATATGTCACGCTTTAGTGTCGCGCGTCAATAAAAAAAATAAACCCGGCCTGAAAAGTGGTTCTTTTCAGGCCGGGTTCTTGATGCTTGATGCTGTTAAACAACCGGTCTTGGCAATACTCCGGCTCTTTTGGCAATTTCAGGGACCATGTGCTCCCATTCAATGGCCATCATGTGGACACCGGCCACACCTTCCATCTCCTTGAACTCTGCAACCTGTTCCAGGGCAAATTTGATGCCCTCTTCCGACTGGTCTTTTTTATCCACGCCTTTAAGGCGTTTGATCAGAGAATCGGGAATATCCATGCCCGGGACGAATTTTGACATGAAGTTTGCCATGCCGGCATTTTTCATGGGGGTAACCCCTGCCAGGATATAGCATTTTTCGTGGAGCCCCATGTCAACGACTTTTTTCATGAAGTCCCTGAATTTTTCCATGTTGAAAATGCATTGGGTCTGGATAAAATCAGCACCGGCTTCTATTTTGTTGGCAAGGCGATAAACCCTGTATTCATAGGGGTCTGCAAATGGATTGGCTGCGGCGCCGATAAACATTTTAGGCGGCACATCAATATCTTCGTCATTGAGGAACTTTCCTTCATCCCTCATTTTTTTGACCATGGCAATCAGCTGCATGGAATCAATATCATGAACATTTTTTGCATCCGGGTGATTCCCAAATGTCTGATGATCCCCTGAAAGACAGAGCATGTTTCGAATCCCCAGGGCATAGGCGCCCAGGATATCACTCATCATAGCCAGGCGGTTTCGATCCCTGCAGACCATCTGGAAATTGGGTTCAAGCCCTTCTTCGATCATCAGTACAGACCCTGCCATGGAAGACATTCTGACCACGGCTGTCTGGTTATCCGTCATATTTACGGCATCTACATTGCCTTTAAGGTGTTTTAATTTATCTTTCAAATGCGCTACATTGGCACCTTTTGGTGGCCCGCATTCTCCTGTAAATGCGAAGTGTCCGGCTTTTAGAACCTTTTCAAGGTTACTGCCTGATTTAAGCTCACTCATTGTGGGTTCTCTCCTTTGTCTGTTATATATTTCCCTGAACCAATTCTTCCCTGATACTTCTTCTCGGTCCGCCGTCTCTGGCTGTTCTCCAGTTTTTAATCCCTTTTACACCAATAAGGTCTTCAAGCCTGCCGGCATCCATTTTCTTTCTCACAATAGAATCCCAGATGCATTCTGTTTCTTTATTCACTTCACAGATACCGCCGGATGATCCGCCGCAGGGGCCGTTCATCAAGCTTTTTGCACACCTGGCAATGGGGCACAGCCCGCCGAAATTATGGATACCACAGGTACCGCAGCCTGCGCACCGTTCTTCCCATATGCCGTGCTGAGTGGCTCCACCAAAAAAGGTGGTATTAACCCCAGGATAAAATGTCTGGTCTTTATACATTTCAGATAGAAACTGGGGGCCGACACCGCAGGCCAGAGAAATCACTGCATCATAGTCACCCACTTTTTCACTGATTCCGGCCACATATTCTATGTCACACTGTCTTTCTAACACATCAATATCAATCTCAATGTCGTTTCCCTGTTTTTTCCTGGCAATTTTCATTGAGGATGCCAGTATTTCAACTTCTTTTAACCCGCCGACATTGCAGACAGTAACGCACCCTTTGCATCCTGCGATGAGAATCTTTTTATTGTCTTCCACCATCGCTAAAATCTCCTGTAGAGACTTTCGATCTGCTACTATCATTGTTCACCTCTATCTTTTTTTCAAACCCTGCCGAAAGCGTTCCGCTGTCCGGCAGGGTTTAATTAATTATTAACTCCACCTATGCCGCAGTATTGCTTTTCACAGGTGTTGGTCCTAGGCCTCTTATCTGTTCCACCATTTCATTGGCAATCTCGGCAAACCGTGCACCCTGGGCTGAAGAAAGATTGTACATCTCCACCCGTTCAGGTTCAATCCCCAGTTCCGTCAGGGTTCTTTTCACGTATTCAACCTTTCTTCTGGCTTTAAGATTACCTTCCAAATAGTGGCATTCGCCTTCAAGACATCCTGCCACATATACTCCGTCCGCACCATCCTCAATGGCATTTAAAAGATGGAGGATATCCACCCTGCCTGTGCACGGCACCTGAATAATTTTGACATCTGCAGGATAGGAGAGTCGCATGGAACCTGCCAGGTCCCCGGCTGCATACGCTCAGTACTGACAGCAAAAAGCGATTATCCTGGGTTCAAATTCTTGGGTCATTATTCGCCTCCATTAATCCTGATGATTAAAAGTTTACACATAATCTTACGCCTTTTCAAAAAGTGCATCGGTTTTTGCCAGAATCTGCGGATCTGTAAAATGATTCAGTTTAATGGCCTTGCCCGGACACTCTGCCACACAGGCCCCGCAACCATGGCATTCCACGGCAGCAATCTGTGCATACCCATCCGCATGAATCGTGGGTATCCCATAGGGGCAGGTTCTCACGCAGGTCAGGCAGACCGCACATTTTTCACGGGTGACCTCTGCCACAACACCCCCCACCATCAATGAATCTCTTGAAAGAATTGTCATGGCGCGGGCAACAGCGGCACGGGCCTGGGCAATGCTTTCTTCAAGGGGTTTGGGATAATGGGCAAGACCTGCCACAAACAGGCCGTCAGATGCAAAATCAACCGGCCGCAGTTTTGCGTGGGCCTCTACAAGGAAGCCTTCAGCATTTGTCGGCACTTTGAACTTTTCAAACAGGTTCTTGTTCTCACCGGGAACCACACCGGATGCAAGAACTACCAGATCCGGGTTGATCTTTACCGGCATCTGGAGAACATGATCAATGACCGTAAATTCCAGGTCACCGTTGCTATCTTTTCTGAGTTTCGGCATCTTTTCAAGGTCGTACCGGATAAACAGCACACCCCGTTCTCTTGCCTCTTTATAGAGATCTTCTCTGAACCCATAGGAGCGAATATCCCTGTAGACCACATAAACCCGTTTCCTTGGATCTTTCTTCTTAAGGGCTAACGCACTCTTGAGACTGTGGGTACAGCAGACTTTGCTGCAATAGGGATTTTCATCGTTCCTTGATCCGACACATTGGACAAATACAACGGCCCTGGCCTTATCAATCCTTGGATCATCTTCCCGCAACGCTGCATCCATATCCAGATGGGTCAGCACATTGGGGTCTTCACCATAGAGGTATTCATGGGGCTTGTACTCCATGCCGCCGGTTGCAAGAATGGCAGCGCCATGTTCAATGGAAACCTGGCTGCTGTCACTGTTTTTAGCAATCTGGGTCACAAAATTTCCCATGGATCCAGTTGTTGCCTTAATCTGGGAATCCAGATACAGCTGAATAGACTCATGGGCTTTGGTTTTTTCAATCAGGTCTGTCAGATACGCCTGAATCGGTTCTCCTTTCCAGGTGGCATTCAATTGCATTGCAATTCCCCCCAGAGTGCCTGTTTTTTCAACCAGATGAACGTTAATGCCCTGTCTGGCTGCGCCAAGAGCTGCTTCCATACCGGCCACACCACCGCCCACCACAAGGACAGACTTCTGGATATCCAGGCTGACCTGATGCAAGGGCTCTATTAACGCTGCCTTGGCGACAGCCATGCGAACCAGATCTTTGGCTTTCTGGGTTGCCTTTTCCGGCTCCTTCATATGGACCCAGGTATTCTGATCCCGGATATTTGCCATTTCAAAGAGATACTTGTTCAGGCCCGCATCCCGGATGGTTTCCTGGAACAACGGCTCATGGGTTCTCGGAGAACAGGCTGCCACAATCACTCTGTTGAGCTTGTGTTCCTGTATCAGCTCTTTCATGTTATCCTGGGAATCCTGTGAACAGGTAAACAGTTTATCCTCCACATGGACCACATAGGGTAAAGTGCTGGCATAATCCCTGACTGCCGGTACATCGGCAACACCGCCGATGTTGATACCGCAGTTACAGACCCAGACACCGATCCTTGGCTGCTGCCCTGAAAAATCACTTTCCGGCGGCAGTTCCCTGGTCCGTGTCATGCTCCATCTGTCATCTTTCATTGCCATGGTGGCGGTTGCTGCCGCAGCCGAGGCTTCCATGACCGATGAGGGGATATCCTTGGGTTCCTGGAAGGCACCACAGACATAGACCCCTTTTTTATTGGTGGACACGGGCGACAGGTTATCCGTATGGGCAAACCCGTGGCTGTTGAGTTCTATGCCCATCTTGTCCGCAAGCGCCTGAGCGTCTTTGTTGGGCGCCAGACCAACGGAAAGGACAACCATATCAAAAATCTCTTCAACCATGCTCCCGGCTTCCGTGGAGTAAACAATTCTATATTTATCGCCAGGTTCAGGGAAAACAGAGTGGATTCTGGATCTGACGAACCGAACCCCGCCATCCTGAGCCCTGATATTGTATTTATCAAAATCTTTGCCATGGGTTCTCATGTCCATGAAAAAGATGGCTGCATCCAGGCCTTTGGCACTGTGTTCCTTTGCAATCACGGCCTGTTTGTTGGCATACATGCAGCAGACACCGGAACAATAGGAATGATCCCCTTTGTTGATATCCCGTGAACCCACACATTGGAGCCAGGCGATCTTTTTGGGTTCCACATGATCCGACGGTCTGACAAGGTGTCCGGCATAGGGACCGGATGCAGACAGGATTCTTTCAAATTCTACGCTGGTCATGATGTTGGGGCTGTGACCATAGCAGTAGGTGATCATCTGGGTGGGTTCAAACGGGGTGAACCCCGGTGCCATGATAACCGCACCCACATGAATGGTATGCTCTTTTGCCGTCATGGAATGATCAACCGCATTGGCAAGACAGGCATCCACGCACTGCATGCATTCAGAACAATATCCGCAGTTCAGACATCTGGCCGCTTCTTTTTGACCTTCTTCCCTGCCATATCCCAGTTCCACTTCGTCAAAATTGCCTGCCCGTTTCTCAATGGCCAGCTCCGGCATCTTATACCGGTTCACTTTTGCCATGTCTGCTTCAACCGGACGGAATTCAGGGTTTTCAACAACAGGAATTGCTCTTCCCTCTTCCATATCCTTTCCTGTAAGATACCGGAAAATGGATTCAGCAGCTTCCATACCGGCTGCGATGGCAGCAATGGCAACGCTGGGTCCTGTCTGAACATCACCGCCTGCAAATACGCCTTCCCTGTCTGTACAAAGGGTGACGGGATTGACTTCCGTGGTATCCCATTTGCTGATTTTCAGATCAGCAAGGTTTTCTATAGCAGAAAGATCCGGCCGTTGACCAATGGCAGGAATAAGCTGATCAATCTCAATGTCATACTCGCTGCCGGGAACAGGCACCGGGCGTCTTCGCCCTGATTTATCCGGTTCTCCCAGCTCCATCTTGATCACGCGAACGGCCTTGACCCTGCCGTTTTCTTCGATGAGTTTCTGTGGAGCGGCAAGATAGACAATCTTTGTTCCTTCATCTTCAGCAGCACAGATTTCCTCTTCCCAGGCCGGCATTTCCTTGCGGGTCCTGCGGTAAAGGATGGTAACCTCCTGGGCGCCCAGTCGAACAGCAGCCCTTGCCACGTCAATGGCGACATTTCCGCCGCCGATAATCCCGACTTTGTTTCCAACCTGGGTTTTCCCCGTCAGATTGAGTTCTCTCAAGAAATCAACGCCCTGGCGGACCCCTTCAAGATCTTCTCCCGGGATGCCAAGTGCAATCCCTTTGTGGGCACCCAGTCCCAGGAAAACCGCATCAAACCCGTCAGCCAAGAGGCTGTCCACGGTGATATCTTTTCCAAGAGCTGTGTTCAGCTTTATTTCAACCCCAAGGTTGGTAACCACCTCGATGTCCTTATCAAGGACTTCCGGCGGCAGACGATGATCCGGAATACCGACCCTGAGCATCCCGCCTGCTTTAGGCAGCGCTTCAAATATGGTGGCATCCACCCCTTTTCTGGCCAGATGATACCCAGCCGAGAGACCTGCCGGTCCGGAACCGATGATGGCAACTTTTTTACCGATCTTTTCAGCACATTCAATTTCAACCTCTCTGGGGTCAAAACTGTCTGCAGCAAGGCGTTTCAAATCCCTTATGGCCACCGGCTGATCCACCTGGCAGCGCCTGCAGGCATCCTCGCACTCATGGGGGCAGACCCTGCCCAGAACTCCGGGCAACGGGAGCTGTTCCATGATAATTTCCAGGGACTCCTTATATTTGCCTTCCTTTACCATTTGAACATAGCCTTGCACATTCAGTCCTGCAGGGCAGGTCAGACGGCAGGGGGCCTTGTCCTTTTTCTCTATGGCAAAACCCGACGGCATTGCCTGGGGGTAAAGCTTAAATGCAGCCTTTCTGTCACCCAGCTCTTCGTCAAACTGGTTGGGAAGCTCTACGGGACAGATTTTGGAACATTCTCCGCAGGCAGTACATTTTTCAAGATCAATAAATCGGGGTTCCTGTCTTAATTTTACTGTAAAATCACCCTCTTCACCGGTGACTTCTTCAATCTGCGTCATGGTCATGAGCTCAATATTGAGATGACGACCTGCTTCAACCAGTTTCGGGGAAATGATACACATTGAGCAGTCATTGGTGGGAAAGGTCTTGTCTAATTGCGCCATTGTTCCGCCAATGGCTGTATCTTTATCTACGAGGTATACCAGATACCCTGAATCCGCCAGATCCAGCGAAGCCTGAATACCTGCGATGCCGGCACCGACGACCATTACCGACCCTCTACCTTTTTCGGCCATTTGGATCCCTCCTTTTTATAGTCCCACTTCAGCCAGATCCGGCCCAAGATAGGTTCGTTCAGTTTCAGAAAGCATGCCCATGGCAAGACAGATAATCGTCCATAAATGGACAACATGCCAGCCGCCGCCAAAATGTTCGCCAATATCTTCAACCTGGCCGTGACAATTATGACAGGGTGCAATCACGTAGGTTGCACCGGTTGCCTTGAGCTGGTTGAATTTCGTCTGGCCATACGCTCTTCTTGCGTCGGGAAATCCGGCCTGCAAAGCACCGCCGCCGCCGCCACAGCAATAATTATTGCCCCTGTTGGGTACGGTATCAATAAAATTTTCTTCACCCACAACGGTTTTGATGACAAAGCGCAAGTCATCTACAATTTTATTGGACCCGCTTTTTCTTCCGATATTGCAGGGATCCTGCACTGTAAATTTGGCTTTGATATCTTTGTTCCAGTCAGAGTTGACCTTTAATTTACCCTCTTTTATCCACTGGGCATACAACTCAATAATGGTGGTCAATTGAAACTTGTGAGGGATCTTAAATCTGCGCAATCCTTCCAGGATCGCAAAGTATGAGTGCCCTCACTCGGTATTGACGACAATAGGGCTTTTTAAATTATTGTCCACATGGTGGACAAACTCCTCTACAATATATTTCCATCCCTCAAGATCGGCCATGAACATGCAGTAATTTTCACCGGCCCACATCACGGACGGATAGGTCCAGTCTGCACCGACGGTATGAAGAATTTTCCACAAAGGTCCCATTTCCTCGGGTTCTGTTACAGGTTCCCTGGAGTTCTGGTTCAGTACCATTGTGGCACCTACCCGATCTACTGAAACCTCTAAATCCTCAAACCCCGGCTGGTCTTCCCGGATTTCCTCGGCCACATCCAGGACAGTGAATTCAAAATCATCCTTCTTAGCCCCCATTGCACTGCCGGTTCGAATATGCTGGTCACAGGAACCAAGGATTCCTTTCGGTCTTTTTTCCCTGGGAACACTTGCCCGCAGATTAAACACCAGTGCCGGGATATTAATTTTCATGGGACAGGCGGATACACAACGTGCGCACATACTGCACACCCACTTCCAGTCTGACTTGCGTATTTCATCATCCATCCCTAAATTCAACATTCGTATGAGCTTTCTCGGATCCATGTCCATCAGCTCCGAAGCCGCACACCCTCCTGTGCAGGTCCCACATGTCAGACAAAGATCAAAGTTTGCATCAGGTACCTTTCCAAGAACCTCATCTTTAAATTCAATGTCAAGGGTATCAATCTTAATTGCCTCTGCCATTTCAAAGCTCTCCCTTATCTTAATTTGGCTGCGTTCAGATACTGCACCAGGTTATCAACACCTCCAATGGTAATGATATGAACCCCCTGGCAAATATCTTTCAGACTGTTAACAGTATCGGCAAAAAGCTCCATACTCGCTTTCTGCTTATTAGGTGCTTTCAAAAGCTTCTGGATAACCCACTCAGGTACAAGCCCGGATTTAAAATGACGGTTCAGAAATTTGCCCATCCCTGCGGTTCTCAAAATCATAACCTCAGCAATGACAGGGACTTTAAACGGCGCAACCTGCTTCATGAACTTTGCAAACTGATCAATATCAAAAATAGGCGTTGTTAGAAAATATCCTGCACCCACATTCATCATATCTTCCATTTCTTCCATGCCGCGCTTTGGCATGTTTTTTCCCCAGGGTGTTTCAATTCCGGAACCCAGTACGAACTCAATCTTGCTGTCAAGCTCTTTTCCTTCAATTGAAACCCCTTGTTTCAAATGATCCATAACCGATGCCAGTTTCCCTGAATCAACATGGAAGAACATTGATTCTTGAAGGGTATCTCCTGCAATCCTGTAATCTTCGGTAAATACCAGAAGATTTTCCACACCGGTCTCATGGGCAAGCGTCAGGTCCTTTTGCAGTTGGAAACGGTTTTTATCTCTTGTAGTGGTTTGATAAATGGCATTCAAATTATTCTCGTTTAAAAGACCACATGTTTTGATGGTGTCACTTACCACTCCTTCAAGTTCTATTTCCGAAACAGATACACCGTCCACACGGCCTTTTACCCTGCCAAGGCTTTCAACAAGTCCCTCGGGTTCTTCATCTCCGAGAGGAACCTGCACTTCGGACGTTACAACAAATCTCTTTTTTTCCAAAGATTCTTTTAATTTCATGATCTGCCTCCCTCCTATTTTAATCCCAATAATTTGGCCACTTCATCCTTGAGCTTGGACAGGGGCAACGGCTTTGAAAAACAGACATCCGCTCCATTCTCTTTCATCTGGGCGAACTTATCATCATCCAGGTATGCGGATAATACGATAATTTTTATCTCTTTTGTTTTTTCATTTGCCTTGATTTTTTTACAGACTTCATACCCCTTGATATCCGGCATCATAATATCAAGAATCAAAAGATCAGGATGAAAATGATTGACCTGGAGACCTGCTTCAAAACCGTCTGATGCTGAAATCACCTCATAGTCAAACTCATCTTCTTCCAAAGCCTGTACAATTGACTCAACAATGATCATATCATCATCTACAACAAGAATCTTTTTTCTGGCGCCCTCCTCTTTTTCTTCCGGAATGGGGATCCCCTGGCTTCTCATAAATGTCTCAAGATCAGACTTTTTTATCCTGCGATGTCCGCCAACGGTTCGATATGCTTTAATGTGTCCGGCTTCAACCCAGTTGATAATGGTTTTAGACGAAACATTGCAGTATTTGCTCGCGGTGAATACAGTCAACGTGTCTTCCATAACACCCTCCTTGTTAATATTTAGGTGACTTTCTATTTTTAGTTATTATAGTTATTTCATAAAATATCTTTTGTCAAGCAAATAATCATTCCTATAATAACAGTAATAACAATAATTTCTATTCGAGGCAATTCAACGAAACTCTACGAGGTAAAGGACTTTCAGCGAATTCCAGGTGTTATCTGACAATTTGGACGGAATTATTTTTTATGTTTTTTTTACCCCCTGATACTTTTTTGAAAAAATATCAGGGGGTAAAGGAAGATTTCAGATCTTACGGCAGCTATTTTTTCCTTTTACACTCTACTTACCTGCAATGGGAAGCGTGATGGTAAACTTTGTCCATTGTCCCTCTTCAGATTCAACTGTGATATCCCCATCATGGTCCTTGATAAACCCATAGCAGACGGAAAGTCCCAGGCCAACACCTTGAACGCTTTCCGTCTTGGTCGTAAAGAATGAATCAAAAATCTTTTTTATATGAACAGGTTTTATACCCGTCCCTGTATCCTTGATGATGATATAAAGCTTTTCAGAACTGACCTTAGTGGATATTTGAAGTTCACCGCCATCGGGCATGGCATACATGGCATTGGAAAACATATTGATAAATACCTGGCGCAATTGATCCTTGGATGCAAAAACAGTTCCCGGATTTTCAGCAAGATCAAGGATTACCTTTATGCTGTTTTCCCTTAGCCGTTTTTCATACAGCAGCAGCAGCTCATCAATAACCACGTTAATGTCTATCTCAACACGCTTGTCCTGATCCGGTCTTGAAAAGGACAGCATTTTCTTGAGCATGTCTGCCAGCCGCTCAATCTCTGACAATGACATATCTAAAAGCCGTCGTCTCTTGTTTTCAGGTGAAATTTCGGTTTTCATCAATTCAAGGGTGTTCATGATACCAAACAACGGATTATTCAACTCGTGGGCAATCTGGGATGTGAGTCTTCCCATGGCAGCCAGTTTCTCTGACTGGAGCAGATGTTGTCTTGCTGCGCCCAATTCCCTTTCTGTCTGGAGCCGTTCTTTTAGATCGACAAACAACCCGACAGATGCCACCTCTTTGCCTTTATCATCATAAATAAGGCTGGTAGACAAATTCCCTTCCACCAGTTCCCCATTGTCCTTTTTAAAATTCAATGGATAAGAATTAAGCTTGCCCTTGCCCCCGAACTTTTCATCTCTCATCATTTCCATGACCTTTTTGGCCACTTTATTGGAAAAAATCTGCTGGATGGTCATTTTTCCGACCACCTCGGCAGATTTTACCCCGAAGATATTTTCAGCACCCTGGTTCCACAGTCGGATAACTCCGTTCATATCCATTGCCATAATGGCATTGGGGGAACATGAAATGATCTTATCCAAAAAATCATGGGCTTCTTTTATCTCGATTTCATGTTTCTTTCTCCGGGTCTGGTCCACAACGATCCCTTCATATCCCAGGATGTCTCCTTTGGTGTCATACCTGACATTACTGGTTAAAAGAAGATGCAGTATGTGGCCGTCCCGTTGCCGCCATTTCACCTCGTAATCGACGACCTGCCCTTTTTTTTCTATAATTTGTGTATATTTTCGCCTGTCTAAAGGATTTAAATACACATCCCTTGCAAGATCAAGGGAAAGGAACTCTTCTTTATTCTTATATCCGAGCATTTTCAACAAGGTGGGGTTGACATCTAAAAACCGCCCCTCCTTACTGCTGATAAACACCCCGCACCCTACATGTGTAAAAAGCCGTTGATAGCTTGCCTTGGAGGATTTGAGCCTTTCCTCCTGCCGCACATTGTGAGTGATGTCCCGGTATATGGAGAGCTTGGATTTTGTACCGTCCTGGTTGGTTACCGGCAGTTCTGACAGGGAAAAAATTTTATCCACTGATTCGATATAGACCTGACTGTGATGGGTTTCATTTTTATTAAAAATTTCTTTATAATTGCACCAGTCGCATGGTTTTTCCGATCCGATCAATACGCTGTGGCATTTCTTGCCAACCCCTTCACCAAACAACACTTTCATGAATTTATTCATGTATTCAACCGTATAATTATCATTTACAATATAAATACCATCTTCAAAAGCATCCAGTGCATCCAAGAGCTTCGGGGTATGATCGGTCATGGCAACTCTCCTTAAAAATTGTGGATCGGTTTTTAAATAAAGGAATACTTGCCGCCCTGTTTTTTGTCAAGGTCCGTGAATGATGTTTACAGGGCCAACGCATGTAAATATTAAGAAGCCCCTATGCTTTGCCTGGTTGCCGGTGTCTGTCACTTAAACATAACATTCTCCAGATAATCCG
>JAHJLN010000161.1 GCA_018821715.1 Pseudomonadota bacterium
CGCCAGCATTTTTTTTAAATTTTTCAGATAAATTTTTGGTGATTTTGGAAGGAAAAATGAATGGATTGTGGGTTGAACAGAAAAAAAATTGGGTTGAAAATAGTTGATTTTATGCTGCTTTCGAAGTACTAAACACCCTCAGAATGCCCTTTGAATGTAATGTTTGATTTTTTTATTTGTAAATTCCATAGAATAATGGTGGAATCTTTTGAGCCTGATGCCAGAAATGTATTATCAGGGGAAAATTTTGAATTTAATACTGCTTTAGAGTGACCTCTCAAAGTTGCCTTAAGACGGCCGGATACAGTATCCCAGAGAATGATGCTATTGTCATAAGAAGTTGACGCGATTGTCTTTCCATCCGGAGAAAATGCAACACTGTATACCGCCTCGGAATGCCCTGAGAAATTATTAATCGCTTTTCCTGTTTCTACATCCCAAAGGATAACAGTTTTGTCAAATGAGGCAGAAGCAATTGTTTTATTGTCCGGACTAAAAGCCACTTTGTAGATTTCATCCTTATGTCCTATTAGTTTGCGTAGGATTTTATAGTTATCCATATCCCAGAGAATTATCGTTTTATCTGCCGATGCAGAGGCCATGATTTTCCCATCTGATGAAAAAGCCAAATTGTATACGACATTTGAATGTGCCCGAATGCTTCCTTTGAAATACCTGATACTCATGTCCCAAAAAATAATGGTTTGGTCTGCTGATGCTGAAGCAAGGGTCTTACCATCCGGTGAAAACACCACAGAAAATACGGCATCAGTATGCTTCTTAAATACTTTTTTTGCCTGAAAAGTCTTCAAGTCCCATAAAATGACTGTTTTATCCACTGATGCGGAGGCAAGGCATTTATTGTCCGGAGAAAACGCCAGGCTGGTGACCACGTTTGAGTGTCCTTTTTGAATCTCTTCATCAGGTTCGAGTGCCAAATCCTTCTTGTCTTTTGATTTTTTCTTTTTCTCCATCTCTTTTGCAATAACCGTGATAACATTCATCGTTTTTGTATCCCATAGGATAATGCTGTTGTCATAGGATGCAGATGCCATCATTTTCCCATCTGAAGAAAAGGCAATATCGGTTACCGCTTTTGAATGATATTTTTTGAACGGCGTCCTGAATATGATTGGATACACAGGGTTATTGATTACGAGATTTTTTGCTTTATATAAAGAATCATAATCCTTTGGTTTAAAGAATTTTAATGCATTCAAACTGAAGATACGGGCAGAATTGAAATCTTTTTCCTTAATTGCTTTTTCTGCTTTTGAGAACAACGCCAGTCCATAATTGTGATTGGCTTCAATCGTTTGTTTTTTTGCTTCTTTATATTTAATAAAACTAAACATGCCAAGCCCTGAAACGATCATCAAGATGCAGATAAGCACTGAGAAGGCTATTATCAATTTTTTCCTTTTGCGGAGTACTTCGAGTTGTTCCTTTTCCATCCTGACTTTTCTTCGACGGTTTTCCCGGCTTGTTAACACAACACTTGTAAGAAGATCATGAACTAATTCTATTCGTGGAACCTGAAGTCTTTCTTCTCTTCTTAATAACCGTCTGTTTTCGAGAATTGACAATGTTTCTTCCTGGATATCGTATTTTACCAGGGCATCTTCGATAGCGATACTGTCTCTATAGCCTGATTCAGTAAGCAGTTCGTCTTCGATGAGTTCTCTTATTTCCGATCCTAAATCGGCGAGACTATGTTCATAAAAATCTGAAATTATTTCTTTGCGACCGCCTGAAAGCAGTTGTAATGTAATTAAGTTTTCTCCTTTTTCTTGACGACGTAGATTTAACTCGCGGCAGACGACACTTAATAAAGAAGGTTCCACTTCCATTTTATATAAAGGGATTTTTTGACGATCTTTTTTTTCACCCTTTGTAGCAGAAACGAACAAAACAATTTCTTCAGCAACTTTGTTTTCGATAAAATGGCCACCCGGCCCACTGATTGCTTTCAATGCCTGACGTCCATTCATACGGTTCAAAGAAAAACGGTTGTGCATTACAGAGGGCATTTGTGAACGCAGAGAATCAAGATTAACAACAAAGTCATCCCGCAGGGCGAATAACACTTTATAGAGCTGTTGTTGATAAGGAAATCCTAGCTTTTTGCTGCTACTATTTAAATATCTAATAACAGATTGAGGGATGTGATTTTCAATTAAATCTGAAATTTCAGAAAGAAAAGTGGAAATTTCATTTGAAGTCTTACCGATGGTGAAAATTTCTTCAAATTGATCAAAAATTAAAATAGGGGTAATTAATTGGTTCCGTTTGTCCCATAATTCTATGCGATGCAGGTATTCCCATAAGCTTTCTGCACTCTCAGATTTGATTGGCTCGCAGAATATTTCTATCTCAATATGGTTTTCAGAAATCGCATTAGTCAGTGCCTGTTTGACCTGTTTTGATGGTGAACTATGTCCTTTAAAATCAAGACGAATATTAATTGGCAAATAATGATCTTTTCTTAACAACGGGAAAAGGCCAGCACATAACAGGGAAGTTTTACCGATACCGGATGCGCCAAAAAAAACCGTAAGCGGTTTTCTTTTAATCATTCTATAAAGCTCCAAGGTCTCCAAGGATCGCCCAAAGAAAAAAATCTGATCTGCCTCAGTATAAGGAACGAGGCCAAGCCAAGGATTTTCTTCGTTTGCTTTTAATTGCTCTCCATTAAAAAAATGGTCTATCATAGATTCCTTTTTCTTCTTCGAAGTTCACGGATGCGTTGGCGAGTAAGAGATAGGAATTCTGGTGGTATTGTTTCACCTGGGAATTGCTGCCAGTGCCGTTTATTAAATTCATTTGGGATGTTGGGGTTGTCATATGGAATATTATCAATGACTAACGGCTGAATAAACGGTATGTCTATGGGCCTGAAACGTGATTCCTTTATGGCCTCATGCCATTCAAGCCGGAAAAAACGTCTTTCACCTTTTAGTGTATTTTTGGAAATAATAGGAAAAAATATTGAACAGTTAGAAATATTTTTAAGAATTTTTAATTCAAAGTCATCTCCTGCTTCCAAACGCTGTTGGTCAAACCACACATCCACTCCTACAGATTCCAGCGCCGCTTTAATACTAATTGCGAAATCTTTATCTTCACTGGCATAGCTTAAAAATGCAGCCTCCGGAATAAACGGATTCGATTCATCTTTGTAAGTATTTTTTTTTGTTTCGCTTGGCCTATAAATATTCCTATATCTTTCAGTCCACCTATGATGGAGTTCTTTCACAAATTCCGCTGCATTTCCCTTTGGATAGATTAAGGTTTTACGTCTTTTTAAAAACTTATTAAGCGGTTCATCAGTAATGGTTTTTTTATCTACTATCACGCCACGCATTCCCACGTCTGAAAATAAAACGTCTCCTTTTGTGGCGCAGAAGAAAAAACGGGCTAGCCAGTCTTGAAAACTGCACCCCATAGTTAATAGATAATTCGATTTTAACCGGTCAAAAAGATTTAAGGGTTGTTGGTCCTGAGACTGAAGACGGTGGTTGAAAAGCAATAAATCATCTTCTGTTACGGCATAGTCTGGAGCAGAACTTGCCTTTCCAAAAAGTTGAAATACAACACACTCTGATGTGGATTCTAAAGGTAGGTCAGTAACTTTCCCACGATTAGAGTATACAATAGATAAAGTTTTCTTATTACCTCCAAATCGAGTTGAATTTAAGGCCTGTTCCATGAAAGAATCGAAAGTGATTGAAAGGAATAGATTGAAATGCCCAATTTCTGATAACAACTTTAAAGGTTCAGGTATGGTCCAGTTTCGACTGTTAATTATTTCTCGAATTTCAAAGTAAATGTCAGCAGGGTCACCATGAGCTTTAATAAAAGCAACAGCAACATCACTCAGACCATATTGGATAGGGAAATCATCTGTATCAATATTTAGTTTTTCAATAAGTTTCTGAGCAATATAATCATAATAAAGAATTTGCCTGTCATCCAATTCCATAATCAATAACTCGGGTCCAACGATTGGGATAATTTTCTGGTCTTCAATTTCACTAAGCAGTCGATTCCAATTCCTATTTTTAAATGATGTTGTTTCCATTACTATATAAACCTCGAAGAAATAATTGAAGATAGAATTTTTTTTATGATAATAACATGTTCTAATAATATATCATAAAAAAAACAATAACTATTCTGATGTGTATTGGAAAAACCAAGTGATTATTATTGGAATACAGTTAAAAACAATGGTTATAATCTATGAATTGGCAAAGATTTATAAACAACTCATACAATTCTTTTGTCAAAAAAACACGCATTGCAAAGTTGGTGAGCACGACATTAGTTTCTCATGCATTCAAACACAATACTGAATTCCAATCAGATCGCCGGGGGTTTGAATCCCCCAAGCCCGGGAGTTTTCAGAAGCAGACTATGAAATTTCAAGCTTTGATCGTTGTGTCATCGATATCCCATCAAACCCCCAGGCGGACGGGTTTAATTCATCTATAATAAAATAGTTTTCAGCAATATGATTTCCCAATATGTTGGACATCAGGTTTTTGGTTTCTTGCATCATTGCTGCCATCTCGGTTGAATTCGTAGTTCCGGCGGAAACTTTAATATTTACAAAGGAAACAAAATCATTTTTCGGATGAATCTGCTTTCCGCCGATCGCCCAGGAATCAGAATCAATTTCGTCCACGACAATGGTTGTCAGCGAACGTTCCCGATTCATAATTCGAACGATCAGATCTGTTAAGCCTGAGATAATTTTTTTTTGGTTTCTCCACTTACCTGATCTTTGACAAGTTTTACATTAACAAACGGCATTTTTTACTCCTGCGGTAAAAATTTCTTTATCCTCTTTTTCAACAAAAACTGATATTTATTTCATTAAATTTATCATCACATCCAGCATGCACAAAACTGGTTAAAAATAAAAATATGGCTGCTGATAAGGCGGCTAAAATTCTATTCAATGGTTGCTCCTTGCTTTTTGAACCTATTACTATTAAGCTTGAATTCCGGATCTGGACGGGCTTAATTCAAATCCTCGTTGGATTTTTTAGTGACAGGAACTCTGAATATGGGTACACCTTCCTTTGCAAGGACCTTGTCTTCTTCTTTTGTTGTGGTCCCACGGATATTTCTGTACTCTTCTGCCCCATAATGCATTTTCAAGGCTTGCTTTGTAAAATCCGTTCCCACATTCTCATAATTTTTTTCAACATATTCAGCCACTTTTTCAGTGAGTTCAGCCATGGCTTCCTGGCTTGCCTGCAAGGCTTTCTGGGTTGTTGTACCGGAAGATTTTTTAATGGCGATAGGGTGAACTTTCCGGATTATGGATGTGGTATCACAGACAGGACAGGTTAAAATGCCCTGTTCCTGTTGTTTTTCCAGATCTTCTTTGTCATCGAACCACCCTTCAAAGGTGTGACCATTAAGACATTCAAGATCAAATACTATCATTTTAAATAATTCTGTCTACACCTGTAGCGATGTTATAACAGTAGTCTCCCATTTTTTCATAATTTGAGACAAGGGAAATAAAAAAGACCCCCACATCAACCGAGCAGTCTGCTGCCCTTAATCTTTCTATATGCTGGTATCTCATATTCTCACGCATCTGGTCAATGGAATCTTCAAACGCCAGTGCTTTTTGATAAAAGCCTTCGGTTTTCTCGTGCAACTCATCAATGATCAAGCCTAAAAATTTGTCAACCTGGTCTGATATGGTCACCAGATCTTGTTTGGCTTGTTCACTGAATTCAAACTTATTGTCATATATCCGTTCAAGAATTTTTGATACATTTTCCATGGAATCGCCCAATCTTTCTATATTATTGGTGATTCTCATCAATTCTGATATTTCTTTTGCCTCGGGCTCATTGACCTCTCCTTGATAAATGGTGGTCAAATATTTGATAATCACTTTCTGGGACTCGTCCAGATGTTCCTCTATGGCATCCCTTTCCCCAAGAATGTCATCATCCCTTAGCTTAAGGCAGGTTGATGTTTTCTTTAAATTCATATGGGTAAACTCTATGGTTTTTATGATTTCACCCTTGACTTTGGCAAGGGCACCGATAGGGGAATCAATAAACCCTGAATCAAATTCAGGCAATCTATATCTTTCCTGTGACTTTGAAGGTTTCGGGGATATAAAAATTGTCAGTTGAATAAGCTTTGGAAGAAAAATCAAAAAGATAGAAGCATTGATTACATTGAAAATAGTATGGCCGTTGGCAATATATCTTGAAACATTCACATATTCGTTATCCATAGTCTGGGTTACGGCTCCGGCCCCCATTTTTAATGTGACGACCTCGACAATATCAACAAACCAGGGGAAAATCAGCAGGATAATGCCCACGCCAACGACATTAAAAACAGTATGTGCGTTTGCCGTTCTATGGGCCTCGATATTGTTTGATCCGAGAGTGGACAGCTGCGCCGTTACGGTGGTACCGATATTTTCACCCAGAACAAGGGCAATCGCTGTTGGAAATGCCAAAAGCCCGGAGGTTGCCAGGGCCATCGTCAACCCTACTGTGGCTGAAGATGACTGGACCGCCACTGTCAGGGCTGTGCCCATGAACACGCAGAGCAAAAGGCCGCCGATACTGTCTGTACTGAATGTTGTAAAGAATTCAATAAACTGGGGATCTGATTTTATGGGAGCAAGACCATGCTTCATGACGGTCATACCATAAAAAAGCAGGCCAAAACCTAAAATTATTTCTCCAAAATATCTGTAGGTTCTTTTTTTTGAAAAATATTTGAGACCAACACCCAGGGCGATTGCAGGAAGCGCTAATTTCGTCAAATTAAAAGCGATCATTTGTCCGGTAATGGTGGTCCCGACATTGGCACCGATTACAACGCCGACAGCCTGCTCAAGTGACATGATACCCGCACTAACAAATCCGATCAGCATGACGGTCGTGGCGGATGAAGATTGGATAATTGCTGTAACACCGGCGCCGGTCAAACATCCCATAAACCGGTTTGAAGATATTGCTTCCAGAATCCGCCGTATTTTTTGCCCTGCTGTGGCTTGAAGCCCATCGGTCATCATTTTCATTCCAAGAATGAATAGCCCAAGTCCACCCAGAGTTTGAAGTATTATGCCTGTTAAGTTCACTTTTTCCCCTCTTTTTTTATTTGCAGCTAAAGTTACTCTAACATGAATCTAACAAAATCCTCACAAACCAAGTGGGTTATATATTAAAACTGTAAATTTTTCAATTGCGAAATGCGGTTTAAATCAATGGGTGAACTCACACAGGGGAATAGTGTATTATTAGTGAAAACAGGGTGTTGGAGTAGATCAAATTTTGATAGTTTTACCGCATTTTCCCACATGGGCGTGTGCGGGATGGGGGTATAATAGGCAAGGACGGGCATTACACCGGTTTGCCTTACAAGATGCATGGCGGATTCAACTTCATCCAGATTTTGTCCGGGCAATCCGCATAATAAATATGCACCGATCTGTTTTTTCTCAAATCCGGCGGTTTTTAAATTGTCAACCGCATTCAAAAAATCATCTTCCCTGACTTTTACGTCATAACTTCTGCCTTTAGTAAAATCAGCTGTTTCAAGACCCAGTCGGATGGTTTTAAACCCTGCCTTGAACATCAATCCTGCCGCTTGTTGGGTAATGGCCTTGATATGCAGGGCATTTGGCGTATGGAAAAAAACATTGATTTTTGAAGCAATGATTTTTTCAAATAAAGCAAAGGCATGCTGCTTTGGGCTCACCAGAAGGGCATCATCGTAAAAGGCAAAATTTTTAACACCAAAGCCTTGATGCCAGTGCTGTATTTCTTTGAATACATTTTCAGGTGATCGTTGCCGAAGTCTGGGTTCAAGATATGAGGAAGCGCAGTATTCGCATGAAAAAGGGCACCCCCGTGAGGTTAAAATGGGGGCATAGGCAATGGTGTTCTGAAGATCAAGGGCAGGATATGGCAATGCATCCAGGTCCCCGGAAAAATCGGATGAATCGGACGTATTGCTGTCATCTGGTTCAAATCCGGTAAATTCTTTGATGATGTGTTTTAATTGATTCTCGCCATGACCTTTTATCACCCGGTCTGCCTGGCTTTCTTTGCAGGCGTGATCATGGCAGAGACTTGCATAGATACCCCCAAGTACGACAGGTACACCAGGATAAATTTTTTTAATTGTTTCTATGGTCTCTTTCACCCCGGATGCCCAATAGGTCATCAAGGAAGTGACAAAAATGATATCCGGCTTTTTGATTTGCATCAGATCCGCTTCAAACCACTGGGGCTTTATGCCGTAACGGGAATATTTTTTATCTATATTCTCAAGCCCTTTGGGCAGATCTATCTGGGTTTTCCGGAAGGGTCCCCTGCCATCCCAGAATCTTTTTCTCGCTTTGGGTTCTCTTGGGTGAAACCGGTCAAGACAGTCGATGAAACTGACGGTTACCCCTTTTTCACGCAAAATGGCGGCAAGGGTCAAGAGCCCTAACGGCTTTGCCCAGAAATCAAAAGCGGCAAAGTCATGAATCCATGGGTTGATACAAAGAATATGGGGGGAATCAGTCTTCAAAATACGTCATGGATGTTTTTTTAAGCTCTTGTCTGCTGAACAACAGCTCATACTCATCTTCTCCCACAGCCTTGGAAATCTTTTTCACAATGGCATGGCACTCGGCTTCATCCGAAGCATGAACCATGGTGTACAGGTTATACTTCCAGCCCGGTGCCGGATTTCTTCTGTAGCAATGGGTGATCTCCTGAAAAGTGGCCATAATATTCCCGGTTTTTTCCACCTTTTCTTCATCCACTTTCCAGGCCACCATGGCATTGGCCTTAAACCCGGATTTCTGGTGTTTCAGGGTGGCACCAAACCGCCGGATCAGGCCCTGGTCATTCAGGTCTTTTAAAACACGCAAAAACTCATCTTCTGTAATACCGATCTGTTCTGCCATTTCAAGGAACGGGCGTTTGACAACCGGAATATCGGTTTGCAGCAAGGCAATTATTTTTTTTTCCAAATCAGTCAGCATAAGCACTTTTTTTCTTTCATTTTTCACCATTAATATCTTAAGACCATTGTCAACCTTTTTTCAGGGCAGCATCAAGATCTTGTTTTAAATCATCTGCATCTTCAAGTCCAATGGATAATCTCAAAAGAGAATCCGTCACCCCGATTCTCAGCCTTTCCGTACTGGACATTTTTGCATGTGACGTAAGACTTGGCGAACAGATAGTTGATTCCACACCGCCTAAACTCACGGCAGGGCTGATGATCTTAAGTTCCTCAATAAACCGGTCAGGATCTTTGTCCTTGATTTCAAAGGACAGCATGGCGCCAAAACCTGTCATCTGGCGTTTTGCGATTTCATGTCCTTTAAAGCATTCAAGCCCGGGATAATATACCGCTGCAATATCCGGACGGCTTTCCAGAAAGTTTGCCACTTCCATGGCGGTCCGGGTCTGGGCAGTAACCCTTAATACCAGGGTTTTCATGCTCCTTTCCAGGAGATAACAGCTCCTGGGGTCAAGACTTGGACCCAAACCCCTGGCAAGGCTTAAGATTTTCTCCAGTTTTTCACCGGAACAGGCCACCATGCCGCAGCACAGGTCAGAGTGTCCGCCAAGATACTTTGTTCCGCTGTGAACCACAATATCGATTCCCAGATCCAGGGGGGTCTGGTTCACAGGACTTGCAAAGGTGTTGTCAATAATGGTGGTGATCTTTTCCTGTCTTGCAAATCGGGCTATCTTTTCAATATCCACCACTGCCAGAAGCGGATTGGTGGGCGATTCAATCACAATGACCTTTGTTTTGGATGTCACCTGGTTGATCACATCCTCTGCCGTGGTTTTTGTAAAAGTGCAGTCAATGCCGAAATGGGAAAACCACTGGGTTGCAAAATAGTGGGTCCCGCCATAAAGGGCGTCCAGCATGACCACATGATCCCCTGTCCCGGCAAAGGCAAGAATGGCTGTTGACATGGCTCCCATGCCGGAGCTGAAAACAAGGCCTGTTTCAGCATGCTCCAAGGCGGCGATTTTTTTTGCCACGGCATCCTGGTTGGGGGTATTAAAATAACGGGGATAAAAGGTGTCCTCCCTGTTGATGTAAGCATAGGCAGATGAGGTATAAACAGGGGTGTTCACCCCGCCTGTTGTCTTATCCCTCAAGGTTCCTTTATGAATGGCAATGGTGTTGATCTTCATTTTTTTACCTTTCGTTTTCTCATTAAGCACAGCCAGCATCGAGCCGGTTTTTCCCTTGTTGAATCAAACCGTCCCGAGGCAAGGGACAGAATCTCAAAAAAAGGCTCCACAGCGCTGACGATATCCAAAGCAGACCGCATGGGAGGTCCCACGTCTCTTGGGGCATCATCGGCATTGCCTGAAATACTGAACCACACCCCATTTTCTTTAAGATGGAAACCGGCATTTTTTGCAAAGAGATGTCTGTCATTCTTATCATCAAAGGAATGGAAACATCCCCTGTCAAAGATGAATTCAACATCCAATGACGTCTGCACAGGTTCTAAAAAATCTTTTACAACATATGGGATTTCAAGCCCTGTTTTTATTGATTTTTCTTTTGCCTTTTCAATGGCCAGTGGCGAGAAATCAATTCCCGTAACATCAAAGCCCTTCTGAGCCAGCCAGATAGCACTGCTCCCGGTACCGCACCCGATATCAAGGGCTTTGCAGGGAGGAATGGCCTCCCTGGTGATCACCTGTACCAGATTTGAATCCGGCCTATCCAGCTCCCAGGGGGTAACACCTGTTTTATATCGTTCTTCAAAAGTTTCTTTTTTAGACATGATCCCTCAATGGTGGTTTCGTAAATTGTTTACCTGATTTTTTTCTCCGGAAACAGGGACAGGATATCTTTTTGCGTTGCCCGGCACACCCCTCTTTCCGTAATAAACCCTGTGACCAGTCTTGCCGGTGTCACATCAAAGGCATGATTTGCAGCCTGGCTGTCTTGGGGCGGCACCAGCACCTGTTCAATCTTTCCATTGCAAAGACCTTGCACATATCTGATTTCATCGGGATCTCTTTCCTCTATGGGAATATCGGCAATCCCGTCTGTTATTTCCCAGTCAAAGGTGCTGGACGGCAGGGCAACATAGAACGGGATATTATTATCTCTGGCAGCAAGGGCTTTTAAATAGGTGCCGATTTTATTGGCCACATCCCCGGCCCGGGTCGTTCTGTCGGTTCCCACAATAACCATATCCACCATGCCGTGCTGCATGATATGCCCCCCGGCATTGTCCGTGATAACCGTATGGTTCACCCCGTGTTTCCCAAGTTCCCAGGCCGTAAGGCGGGAGCCCTGGTTTAACGGCCGGGTCTCATCCACCCAGACATGAACATTGATCCCCCTGTCAAAGGCTGTATAGATGGGTGCTGTGGCAGTCCCGTATTCAATGCAGGCAAGCCAGCCGGCATTGCAATGGGTCAGGATATTCACCTGTTTGCCCTTCTTTTTTTTACTGATGGCTTCAATAATGGGCAAACCGTATTCTCCTATTTTCCGGCAATTGACTGCTTCTTCCTCAACAATGTCAAGGGCTTCATCAAGGGCTGCCGCGACTCTATCCTTATAATCTTCATGTTTTATTGCAGCCGCCAGAACCCTGTCAACGCCCCAGAAAAGGTTCATGGCTGTGGGTCTGGCACCTTTAAGCCGTGTGCATTCCGATACCAGGTAGTCATTATCAACGCCTTTGTTTTTCGCCTGAACAAGGCTGATATACACCCCCAAAGCCCCTGTTGCACCTATCAACGGAGCGCCTCTCACAAACATTTCTTTGATGGCATGGATGGTGTCATCCACTGTATTTAAGTCTTCAATAATCAATTTATGGGGAAGAAATCTCTGGTCAATAACCTGAACTGTTTTTGTTTCCCTGTCAAACCAGATCGGCCGCATATCTTTTCCATCCACTTTCATCTTTAAGGTTCTCCAGACGCTTTTTAAAAGTTTTTAATAAAATTTTCCGCTTCCTTAATGGAAGCATTCATGTCTGTGATCAGTTTTGCTACATCCTTTTCAATGGAAACCACTTCTCCGCTTAAAGATCCAATAGCCTTTGCATTCAGGTTATGTTTAAGATACAGGACATAATCTTTCAGTTTGGTCAGGACCGGATACATCCCTTTTGTGGATTTATTCATGACGGTTTCAAGCTTCTTATATTTTGTTCTTGCATCCCGAAGCGATTTTGTGCTGCTGGATTTAAGTTTGGCGTCATTGATCTGGGCAATCTCTTCTCCCCATTCCTTGAACAGATCCTTGGCCACCTGCTCCACATTGTTGATTCGTTTTTCAATCTCATTGGCCCTGGAATCACAATCTTCATAACTGTCCTTAAGCTTGTTATAAAAGGTTTCAAGCTCTCCGCCGTCAAAGGAATACAATTCCTTGATCTTTGTCAGGGCATCCTTGAACTCTTCCTGGGCTTTTTCCTGGCTTTCCTGAACATCTTCAACCTTATCCTTTAAAATGTGCCGTTTTTCCTTGCCGAATTTTTCCATGGTTGCATAATAGGCGGTACTGCAGCCGGATAAAAAAAGAAACACGGCCAGCAGAAGGACAGCTCTTGTGATGGTTTTAACCTGTGGTTGATTCATAGCAGTTATCTCTCCCCTAAAAAATTTGAGTAGTATGTTGCCCAACCTGAAAGTCTCTTATACCAAAAGTTTATTCTTTTATTAATCCTTTTCTTAACACTGCTTGGTAAATTCTTAAGAATATCGATAACCGTATTGATTTATTCACGAATTGATCCCTGCAATTGTTTTAACGAATTGTATTTGTTTAACACCCAAGAGTATGGTATAGTAACACCCCTGATCTTTAGATTGGATCTTGAACTTGAAGTTCCATTTTTATTCAACCAAATCGCAACTGTTTTTTTATTGTCATAATTTGCTTTGCTTCTAAAAGGATTAACATCATGGACGCTTCTTCTGCAATACTAATCGTGGATGCTTCAGACTTCATGCGTGACTATATGCATAAATCCCTTAAAAACAAAGGATATGATCATATCCTTGAGGCTGTTGATGGAAAAGATGCCCTGGATGCCTTGATGGAGCATAAAGTTGATCTGATACTGTCTGAACTGAATATGCCAAAAGTAAACGGACTGGAGTTGTTAAGGGCCATTTCCAATCATTCTGCGCTAAAGCATATTCCATTTGTAGTGCTGGTATCTGATCTGTCCGATGAGACGTATAAGGAAGCCATGAAAATTGGTGCTGCAGACTATATTAAAAAACCGTTCACCCCGGCAGAAATTGACAATAAAATCAAATCCATTATGAAATAGTCTTAATCGAATTGCAGAACCATCTCATTTTTTCAGGCGCTTCCAGCGCCTGGACCGACAAGGGTGTAACGGAAAGCGCCCCAACAGAAAATCCCCCAATGAATTTATCTTGCAATCCCAGTTGATTTTGTCTACTAAATTAATATCAGAATAGATCAAAATCATTAAAAAAGGAGGGGGTATGGACTATCAAATAAACGCTGCTGTTCCTGATTTTCTTAATATTTTAGGAATTATTGAAGAACCCATGGGTATGTTTTTCACCGATGAAAAACCGCAAAATGGATACTCCCCCAAACCTATGGAGATGCCGACCCGGGAGAAGGAAGAGAAAAATGAAATCAACTGGTCCGACGTCTTTGGCCAGTTTTCCTGTGTCATTGGGAATATCTGGCTTGCACGGAAAAAGAAAACCGCAGCCTATTTCTCATCATCACAGTTTGGATGTCCTGGCGGGGCCTTCTGGCTGGGATTTAACAAACCCCAGACAGAAACCATAATTCATTATGTCTCTTCCGGGGTTCCCGGCAGGATGGAAGGAGAACACTATTGCGATTCACCGGATAACTTGAGAAAAATTTTTAAATAAGTGGATCCGGTTCCTGCTGCCAAAGAATATTGTGTGTTTAAGCCTGTCAGCCAGTTTTCTGAAACTGAGACCCCGATACTGGTCTCTTTTTTCACCCGACCGGAATCATTAAACGGGCTTCACCAGCTGGCTGCGTTTGTCACCAATGACCCTGAAGTTGTGGCTTCCCCCTGGAGTGCAGCCTGCGGCAGCCTTGCTGTCTGGCCCCTGCATTATCTTGAAAAAGGTCAGAACAAGGCAGTAGTGGGCGGGTGGGACCCGTCTGCAAGGAAATTTTTTAAAACAGATGAGCTTTCTTTTACCATTCCCTTTGAAATGTTCACCCAGATGATGGATCGATATAAAGATTCTTTTTTGATGACCAAAACCTGGGAAAATGTTCAGAAAAAAATCAATAAAAGCAAAAAAGCCTGGAATGAAATATAAGCAATCATGGTTTTATATGATTCCGCCTTGATATGCCCAGTAATTTTATCAATTTCCATTCCGGGCTGGGGCCTGGAACTGTTGAAAAAATATCTGCCAGGGCGCAGGAGAAGCTGAATCAATTTCTCTGGCCGCTTATTTCAGGAAAAAAACTGATTTTCACCTGGAACAATGTTTATGAGGCTATCTGGTCTGCCCTGATTTTCTGGCTGGTACCCGTATTTCCCATCCTTTATCTTGTTTTCGGCAGACTGTTCATGGCAAAAATCATGTTTTCAAACAAGGATTGTGTTTCCTGCGGCAGGTGTGCAAAATTCTGCTCCAATCATGCCATTGAAATGAAATCCTTGTTCGGTAAAAAGCGACCTTTCTGGACCTATCATTGTGAAAACTGTCTTCGGTGCATGGGCTTTTGCAAAAAAAAGGCCATTGAAGCCGGTCACTCCTGGGCCATTGTCTTGTTTTTTATCACCTCTGTTCCGGTCATGGCATGGATTCTTGCCCTGCTAAACAGGACCTTTGATTATTTTCCAAAAGTCAGCAACCATTGGATGATGACCCTCTTGGATATGATTTATTTTTTACCAGCTTTAATGCTCTCTTATTTGATTTTCTGGTACCTGATTCACATTCCTGCCATAAACTTTTTCTTCAGCACCACCACCCTCACGCATTATTACAGGCGATTCCACGAGCCGGCCACCCGGTTAAAAGATCTGATCAATAAAAAATAAACCCGCTAAAAAAGACGCTGGATAAAATCGCCGGTTGCAGCCGCGCCTTTTTCTTCCACTATCCGGATGGTCTGGGACCCGATCACGGCAATATCAGCCTTGCCTTTTAAATAAGCGATATCAGCTTTATCCTTTACACCGAAGCCCACTGCCAGCGGAAGATGTGTGGCGCTTCGGCATCGGGAAAGATAAAGGGACAGGTCATCGGAAAAAGCAGTCTGCTTTCCTGTTACCCCTTTTCTTGCCATGCAGTAGACAAAACCTGAAGCAAAACAAGACAGATATTCAAGTCTTTTATCACTGGTTTCAGGAGAGAATATATAAATGGGGCTTAAGTTGTTTTTCTTCATGGCCTTTATATAGTCGGCGCCTTCTTCAGGCGGCAGGTCCGGGACGATAGCCCCTTTTAAATTTATTTTTGCCATGTGGTCTGAAAATTTTTTAATCCCGTATTTAAAAAGGATATTGGCATAGCTCATGAATAAGAACGGGATGGGAAATTCCTTTGATACCTGTTGGGCGAAATCAAAACATTTTTTTACAGTTGAGCCTTTTTCAAGGGCAACCTGGTTGGCCTTTAAAATGACGGGCCCATCTGCCATGGGTTCTGAAAAGGGAATCTGCAATTCCATCAAGTCCACGCCTGCCGCTACCATCTGCCTTACAATTTCATAGGATTCTTCAAAAGAAGGATATCCCATGACAATATGGGTCATCAAAAGGATGTCTTTTTTTTTGCGCTGTTCTTTAATATAGGATTCAAGCATTGTAATCTTTTGCCTTTCCAATAATAAATTCTTTCCATTTGGGATCATTCACTGCCTCTGCCACTGTAAAAATATCCTTGTCTCCCCTGCCGGACTGATTAATGATAATGACATCGTCTTTTGACAGCAGGGGGGCTTCCTTAAAGGCCCGGGCAAAGGCATGGGAGGATTCAAGGGCTGGAATGATGCCTTCTTTCTGCATGGTCAGTCTCAGTGCTGCCACGACCTCTGTATCTGTGGCACTTTCAAACCTTGCTGTTCCCATATCATGCATGTGGGAAAGGATCGGGGACACCCCGACATAATCCAGGCCTGCTGAAATCGAGTGGGTTTCTTTCATCTGGCCGTCATCATCCTGAAGAAAATAGGTTTTATACCCCTGTGCAATCCCGAGGCTCGCATCTGCTGAGCTCAGCCGGGATGCGTGTTTCCCTGAACTCAACCCAAGCCCGCCTGCTTCCACGCCGACCAGTTCAACCGGGTCATTTAAAAAGCCTGAAAAAAGCCCCATGGCATTGGAACCGCCGCCCACACAGGCATACACCCTTTTGGGAAGTTTCCCCTCTATGTCAAGGATCTGCTGCCGTGCTTCCTTTCCAATAATGGATTGAAAATATGACACCATTTCCGGAAAGGGATGGGGCCCGCAGGCGGTTCCCAGGACATAATGGGTGGTGTCCATGTTGCTTACCCAGTCCCGGAACGCCTCATTTATGGCATCCTTTAAAATTCTTGTACCGTCTTTTACCGGAACAACCGTTGCCCCCAGCTGCTCCATCCAGAACACATTGGGCCGCTGCCGCATCACATCCACTTCCCCCATGTAAATGGTGCAGTCAAACCCGAACTTTGCCGCCATGGTGGCAGTTGCCACTCCATGCTGGCCGGCCCCTGTTTCAGCGATTACCCGTTTTTTCCCCATCTGTTTGACCAACAGTCCCTGGCCCATGACGTTATTGGCCTTATGGGCCCCGGTATGGTTTAAGTCTTCTCTTTTAATATAAATTTTTGCCCCGCCAAATTCCCGGGTCAGGTTTTGGGCAAATGTCAGGGGGGTGGGCCTACCCGAGTACGACGACATCAAGGTTTCATAGGTTTTCCAAAACAAAGGGTTGTTCTTTATTTTTTCAAACTCAATTTCCAGTTCATCAAATGTGGCAACCAGGATTTCTGGCAGAAACGCGCCGCCAAAGTTACCGTAATACCCTCTGTTTTTCATATTCCATACTCCTGACTTATGTTAACCGATTTATCCGTCACCCGGTCTGTTTGGCATTGATACCCTTATGTCGTTTCCAGGCCTATGGTCTGGGAGAAGACAAACTGGTCTGTCCTGCAGTACATCCTTGAAAAGACAGCCTTGTCCGCTCCGGGGAAACTTAAGGTTCTTTCCACTTCAAGGACAGGGTCGTTTTTTGTTAATCCCAGGATTGATGCCATTGTTTCAGGCAAAAAAGAAATTTTAAAGGTCTGGTGCCCGATTTTCGGTTTCAGATAATAGTGATCCGACACCACCTGGGACAGAGACCTGTTGTCAAGATCCATTTTATCCAGACCAGGGAACAATTGCGGAAAAAAATAGAACTCTTCCAGCAAAACCGGGTCTTTTTTGACAAGGGTCAGCCGGGATAAAAAAAAGGCGGTTTTCCCGTTGAACGGATTGTTTTTATCATCACAGATTTCTTTTAGAAACACCTTTTCAAGGTGTTTTGAGGTTGTATCAATACGGCTTTCTAAAAATGCCTGGGAGGTGCCGGCAAGGGAAAAAAGATCAATGGGATGCGCCTTTTGCTTCACAAAGGTTCCAGACCCTCTTTTTCGTTCTACAAGACCTTTTTTTACAAGGGTATCCAAGGCCTGCCGGACGGTTGGACGGCCGATGCCGTATTGTTTTGCCATATGGGTTTCAGAAGGAATGACATTTCCCGGCTTGTAAGTGCCGGACCGGATCTGTTCCGAGAGGATATCGGCCAGCTGATGATACAATGGAACAGGGGATTGGGGATTGAGCATGACTCACCTTAAAAAATTATTATAAGATGAGATGAAAATAAACTATATTTGTCAAGTTGTCAAGACATTTCAAAAAATATCATATTTTGCAGTGATCACCTGGAAAAAACCGGAAATAATTTTCTCTGATTTTCGTTTTTCAAGGCAGGCGATTCCCAAAGGAATTGGCAGTTCAAAGCCTTGCCAGATGACGGCAAAGCCTTGCCTGACAAGTTCTTGTGCTTCGTCTTTCCGCATGAGAGCCGCACCCCTTCCCGACTTGACAAGCTCTCTTACAATATTTTCTTCCACAGCATCCGTGACCGGGTTCAAGACAAGGTTTTGGTTGTCCAGGTGCTTTTCAAATGCCGCGTGAAAGGGACAGCCATGCCGGGTCCACACCCAGGGCAGGGTTACCAGTTTTTCAATACTTGCGGTTTCATTCTTTTTTGCCATTTCAATGGGAATCACCACACAGATGGTAACGCCGGAAAGTGTCTTAGAATACACAGCATTATTTTCCAGGCTGCCATAATGGAATCCCACATCAATTTGTTTATCCTGCATCATTTTAAGGGTTTCAAAGGTCTGGCTTTCAATAAAGCACAGCTTGATTCCCGGCATACTTTTGGAAATTCTTCTGGTGATATCTGAAATCTCAAGGAATTGGGGGTCTGTATTGATACCGATATTCAGCTCTCCTGAAATTTCATGCTGCAGACCAAGGGCGGTTTGCTTCATTTTTTCAGCGGCCTGAACGATTTTGTCTGCCTGTTCCAGCAATTGCGCTCCGTTTTGAGTTAAATGCATCCCCCTGGCCAGCCGTGTAAAAAGTGTCACTCGAAGTTCCTGCTCCAGCGCTTTGATCTGGGAACTTAATGCCGACTGGCTGATATTGATTTTCCTTGCGGCACGGGTCAGGTTGCCGGTTTCAGAGACAGCAATAAAGGACTTGAGCTGATAAATTTCCATATTTTCCTAATACTTTTTCATAGCGTTCCAAAAATTCGAACGCAGAATTCAATTTTTACTGATAGAAATAATTTAATTTGTTTGATACTTCAATAAGAAAAATGCTTTTGGAAGAGGAAACACCCTTTTTGGAAAACAACTTAACACTAAGGAAGCGACAATGCAAAAATACATTCAACTGGCCATAGAACAAAAGATGCTTCATGCCAAAATCATTGCCCCAAAAGACATGGTCTTTGATATCCGGGCACTGTTAAAGTGTCACTGGGGCTGCGAAAACCATGATAACCAGAGTTTCAAGTGCCAGAAAAGAAACACCACCTTTGAAGAGCGGCTGCAGATGATAAAATCCTATAAAAATATCCTTTTGATCCATTCCAATAATGGAATGGATGTCAGCCGGGCAGCCCTTGAAATAGAGCGCCAGGCATTCCTGGACGGAAACCACCTGGCTTTTGCCATTCGCTACTGCAACCTTTGTAAAAACTGCAGTGTTGATGATGACAAGCCCTGTATCCAGCCGTTAAAGGTCAGGCCCTGTGAAGCTATTTTCGGGATTGATGTGTATGAAACCGCCAAGCGGCACAACCTGCCCTGTTACCCGCTGCAGCACAAGGATGATGTTCAGAACCGGTACGGATTTGTCTGCCTTTCATAAGGTTGCCCTGATCTGAAATGGATGAAAAAAAGAAAGAAATGATCGAATTACAAGGACCATTGAAATGAAGGTAAACACTGCGAAACTGCTCCTGAAAGAAAAAAAAGACTTTATTGCCGTTCTAACCATTAATTTTCCTGAAAAAAGAAATGCACTCACCCCTGAACTGCTCCTTGAACTTCACGAAACCCTGGACGCCTATTCAAAAACAGATGATGTCCGGTGCATCGTCATAACAGGTTCGGGAACCCGGGCTTTTTCTTCTGGATATGACATTGGTGCCATCCCTGTTGACCGGCTGCCGGATACCCGGCAGAAAACACCTGATATCCTGTTACAGGCCTTTAACACCATAAAGTTGTTTCCATACCCCACCATTGCCATGTTGAACGGGTCTGCATTTGGTGCAGGGTTTAATCTTTGTGCCTGCTGTGATATCCGGATTGCAGCAGAAGATATCAAACTTGGGATGACTCCGGGCAAGCTCGGCGTGGCCTATCACCCGGAAGGCATTCAGCAGTTCATTGAAGCCTTCGGGATTTCCAGGACAAAGGAATTGTTTTTCACGGCCAACACTTTTCAGGGAGAAGCACTTCTCCGAAAAGGCCTTGTGGACTATTTAATCCCTGAACCAGACCTTAAAGACTTCACCCTTTCCTATGCCCGAAAAATTACCCGGAATGCACCCCTGTCACTAAAAGGCATTAAAAAGATCATTGCCATGTTTGAAAAAAATATGGCATTGAATCAAACGAATTTAGACACGGCAGATCAATTGATGCAAACCTGCTTTCAAAGCAATGATTTAAGGGAAGGGCAGGCGGCGTTTCTTGAAAAAAGAGCCCCAAAGTTTACCGGAAAATGATTGTTTAGAATAACGCCTTATGGAGGATTATCAAATGCAGATACAACAGATACGAAACGCAACCTTAAGACTTTCTCTGGCAGGAAAAACAATCCTGACCGATCCGGTTCTTCTGCCCAGACATGGAATTGAATCCTTTGCCGGGATTGAAAAAAACCCGACCGTTGATCTTCCTTTTCCGGTTGAAGCGGTGATAAAGGATATTGATCTTGTTATGATCTCTCACCTGCACCGGGATCATTTTGATGACGGGGGTAAAAAACTGCTGCCAAAGGCCATTCCCATCTTCTGCCAGCCGGGTGATGAAAGGGCCATAAAAGACAGTGGATTTTCAGATGTAACCCCTGTTGAAAAGACCATAATCTGGGAAGGCATCCACATCACACGAACCCCTGGCAGACATGCGGGCAATGAAAAATGGAAAACCCTTCTCGGACATGTTTCAGGGTTTATCTTTAAAGCTGACAATGAACCCGTTGTGTACTGGGCCGGGGACACGGTTTTATATGATGAGATTGAAAAAATTATCACCACTGTCAAACCCGACATTATCCTGACCCATTCCTGCGGGGCTGTCCTGCAGGACAGTGGGCCCATTGTCATGGATGCAGAACAAACTATTGCCGTCTGCAAACTGGCACCCTTTGCAACCGTTATTGCCACCCACATTGACGCCCTTGACCACGGCACGGTTTCACGTAATGATCTCAGAGACCATGCCCTGAAGAATGGTATTTCAAATGATCAGCTGCTCATCCCTGAGGACGGACAGATCCTGATATTTTAACCTGCGTTTAAACAGATCGGAACACCATCATGAGATATGCCCATACCAATATCGCTGCAAAAGACTGGAAAGCACTGTCAAATTTTTATATCAACGTCTTTGACTGTAAAATCAAACCACCGGAAAGAAACCTGTCCGGGGACTGGCTGGACCGGGCAACCGGTCTGACCCATGCACAATTGGAAGGAATTCATCTTTTATTGCCCGGACATGGCGAAAACGGACCCACCCTGGAAATTTTTTCATACAAAGACATGATAGAAACACAGCCTTTTATGGCAAATCAAATGGGCTTTACCCATATTGCCTTCCAGGTGGATAATGTGAAGAAAATTTTTGCAAAAGCTCTTGAAGGCGGGGGGTCGCCTCTGGGAAAGGTTACTGAAAGAAATATCAAAGGGGTTGGCACCTTAACCTTTGTTTATTTCAGAGATCCTGAGGGAAATATTATTGAAATTCAATCCTGGCGTTAAGTGCTGAACTTTAGATTTTGAAAATCAGCTGAAAATTTAGAAAGGAGATATTGACCTATCCCCTTTCTAAGTTCGTTTTAGCTCCAAATTTTCAGGTCTGATTATTTTTTAATCTATCAGAGCCTTTTCAATCTGCTTTACCATAAAATCCATTTCTTTGTCATTGATAATGAGCGGCGGGGAAATCCTGATGGTGTGGCCGTGGCTGTCATTGACGATCAGACCAAGCTTTAACAGTTTCCGGCAAAACTCCATGGCATTGCCCTCTTTGAGCTCTATTCCGATAAAAAGCCCTTTGCCCCTGACCTCTTTGACATGGGAAGATTTTTTAGCAATCGCTTCAATTCTTTTTTTCAGTATTTCCCCTTTTTGGGCAGACTGTTCAGCCAGTTTTTCTTCTTCAAACACCTTTAACGCAGCAGTACCTGCCACACAGGCAAGGGGATAACCGCCAAATGTTGATCCGTCCGAACCTTTGGAAAAAACCATGTCCATAATTTTTGAATTGGTAATAAATACAGACAGGGGAATAAGGCCGCCGGACAAGGCTTTTCCAAGGATCACACCATCCGGAACAATTCCTTCATGTTCAAAGCAGAATTTTTTTCCCGTTCTTCCCATACCCACCTGTATTTCATCACACACCAACAGAAGATCATGGTCATCGCACAAATCTCGAAGGCCTTTGAGAAATCCTGCCGGCGGTATTTTCATCCCACCTTCTCCCTGCATGGGTTCCACAAGAATGCCACAGGTATTTTTATTGATGGCCTTTTTTACCTGCTCAAGGTTACCGAATTCAACAGACACAAACCCTGGCGTTAAGGGGCCGAATCCTTCTTTATATTTTTTGCTGGAGGAGAAAGAAACAACAGAAATGGTTCTGCCGTGAAAATTTTGATCAAATACAATAATTTCCTGATTCCCGTCTTCAATACCTTTATGCTTGAAACCAAAATACCGCATTGTTTTTATGGCGGTTTCTACGGATTCCACGCCTCCGTTTTTGGGAAGCGCTTTATTGCCGTGCTTGCCAAATCGAGGGGCCATCTGAGGCGCAAACTTTGTCACTTCAGAAAGAAAAATTCCCAGGGGATCTGTAAACACAACATTGGACAATACAGAAGCATAATTTCCTATCAGTGCATCCATGACGGCATTGGTGATGGTGGGATGATGATGGCCCGAGTTTGCAGCCGAATATGCGGCCAGGCAATCCAGATATTTATTGCCTTTTTCATCCGTCAGCCAGCAGCCTTTGGCATGCCTGACAACAAGATTGATTCTGTCATAGTGATGGGCGCCATAATCTTTTTCCAAATTAAAAATGGTGCTGTCATTTTCATTGGAAAATCCACTGAAATAATGAATTTTTCTCATTGCAGTCATGTTAAACCTCCCCTAATTATCTTCTTTTATGATCTTATAAATTCTTTTTTCTTCTTTTGTCAGTTCCTGATGCTGGTCCAGTATTTTTTCCAGGAAACTGTGATAAAAGTCATGGCGCAAGCTGTCGCGGTTGGCCACAATAAACCATTGATTTCTTGTCCAGTTGATAGGCGAAACATCTTCACTGCCGGTTTCAAACACCCCGACAAGGGCTTCTGTTTTATCTGTAATCACTTCTATGGATCGTCCGCCAATGGTCTGCTGCAAAAGGTCATGATTCGGATGCATCACCTGTACATCAAATTTTTTTTCAATCTTTCCCATGGCAATATAGCGTATTTTTACGCCTCGTTTCTGGGCAGCAGTTAGATGTTTCTCCAGATGAATGTTGGCTTCCGGAAACAGCCTGACATAAATTTCATCTTTTGCCTCCCGGATCATTTCTATGGCTTTTTCCATGACATTGTCGTAGCCTATGATGGTCCAGACATATTCAAAATCATCTTTTTGGGATGCTTTTGCAATCTGCTCTTCAAAGGCATCTATATTGCTGTCAAAACTTCTTTTAAGCCTCTTGATCAACTCATCTGAGGGCAGAGATGCGTATTGACCTGCATTTATTTCAATCACATACCCTTTGGAAATCAAGCTTCGCAACACATCATAAATTCTTGATCTGGCAATCCCTGATATTTTACTCAGCTGGGACCCGTTTATCGGGTGATTCTTAACAAGCGCCATATAGCAAGCGGCTTCATATTGCGAGAATCCAAGTTCTTTTAAATTTGCATATGTATCCATTTTTCCTCCAGAGTGTTGCTACCATAATAGCAACATAAACGGAACATCAATAATTGTCAACACTTAAAACAGATTTTCTATTATTAAAATATTTAAAAAAATATCCCTTTGACACCAGGTTTTGAATCAGGTAAATATTTTAAAAACAATCATCTTACATTTTAATCATAAGAGGAGAAAATAAATGGCGGGTCTAAATAAAGTGATGCTCATAGGGAACCTTGGCCGGGACCCTGAAATCAGATATTCACAACAAGGTTTGGCAGTGGTTAATTTTTCCATTGCAACAACTGAACAATGGACAGATAAAAACACAGGTGACCGGCAGGAAAAAACAGAATGGCACAACATTGTGGTCTTTGGGAAACAGGCGGAAACCTGCGAAAAATACTTATCCAAGGGCAGCCAGATTTATGTTGAAGGACGGCTGCAGACATCGACGTATGAAAAAGACGGTCAAACCCATTATATGACAAAAGTTGTGGCATCAAACTTTCAGTTTCTGGGCGGAAAACAGGATGCCAAAGGCGGTGGCAGCTATCAGGGCGGCGGGGGATATCAGAAAGCAAATACCGGGCCCAACAATCAGTTTCAAGGATCAACAAACCCCGGCATGACAGGGGGACAGCAACCCATTCCAGATGATGATATCCCGTTTTAACATGGTGTCATTATAGGATTAAAAATGAAAAGCCCCATTGGTTTATGAAGCATCTTCACCCAATGAGGCTTTTTTATTTAAGAATTATTCTGATTAACTAAGCTTGCTAAGCCTTAGTTGCTCTTCCATGGAAATATCGTGTTTCATTTCCCGAAGTGGTTTTTTGGACGGTTTTTTTAACGCGTCGTCAAAATGGCTTGCAACACAAACCTTTCTTAATTTTTCAATATTGTTTTCCAACTCCTGCATTTCTGACTGGGGCAAATCTCCAATACAACTCGTGTAAGTTTGTTTACTTTTTCTTTTTGCTTTAAACTCCTGGTGCCTTCTCAAAGCTCTGTCTTTCATATAGCCGGCTCCTTTATAATGGTTTAAAAAAAGATTTTAAAGAACACGCTTTTTAAGATTTTAAAAAGTGCATTCTTTGCATGAAAATAGAATAAACATTAAGAAAGAGTTTGGCAAGCCTAAAATTATGTCCTTGGATGTTCTTTTCTCCATTGTCTTGGGCTCTGGTAAAAACTGCCTTGAACCCACATCCCTATTTGGGCTGTTCTGGCCTTTAATTCTTCTGCTATATAAATTCGAGAATCCAGATTTTTAGGCGGCTTGCCCTTATATACCTCAGCCAGCCCGGCCCGTATCATTTCTATATTTATATTTTTATCTTCAACAAAGATCTCAGCCAGCTGCCGGTCATACCCCCCTGTGCCATAACTTTTAATGGTAACCCTTTTGCCATCCAATAACCTTGCCAGATACAGTTTGGCTTTTTGGCTGAAGGGCTGACTTTTTTGACCATTATATCCGATTTCAGGGGAATCGATTCCCACAAGCCGTATTTTGAATATCAAGTCAAGTCCCTTGACCTGTATGGTATCTCCGTCAAATATCTTTAATACCTGAAAAAACTGGTTTTCATTTTTTTTAAGTATCAGCTTCTTGTGAACAAGGTTGTTTTCCGTTAGTTCCTCAACCGCTTCATCTAAGGGAGGGGCGATATTGGTAAAATGCTTGATCCCGTTTTCATCCGTCCAGAAATAGATATTCCCAAAGAGAAAAAGGCTGAAAAAAAGACTGATGAAAACATAAATAACGGCTTTGATCATAAAAAGAGTTTTAACATATTTTTTTTACCAGTACAAAGGCAGACCACTTTTTCTCATCCTTTTGCCAGACAGTTTCAAATCCTTTTTTAGAATACAGCCTGAGAAGTTTTTCTTTTTCCCATTGCCTTACCCCGGATAAAACAGCAATGCCATTTTGTCTTAAGCTTGCATAAATAATATCAGACAAGGCTGCTAATGTCGGAAACCTTAAGTTGGCGCAAATGATTGAAAAATTATTTTTACATTCTTCAATAAAACTTTCAATGACAGTGATTTTTTTTGTAAGATGATTCAGGGCAATATTTCTTTTGGCCTCACAAATGGAAACAGGATCAATTTCATAGGCATTGCACAGGGCCAGGCCTGAAAGACACATGGCAATGGCCAGCACACCTGAACCGGTTCCAATGTCAGCGCCGGCCGGTCGTTGCCGGCGATTCACCAGCCGGGTTTCAAAAAAACAATAATCAATAGCCTCAAGACAAAGTTGTGTGGTCGGATGCTGGCCGGAACCAAAGGAGAGGCCTGTTTCAATGATAATTTCAATATCATTTGGATTGAATTGATTTTCAAATCCAGGCGGTGTGAGAACAAAATGCTTTGAAACGCGGACCGGCCTTAAAAAACTTTTTTCCACATAGGTGGCACCGTAAAGGGAATGATAGGACAACTCCTGTTCTTGGATGAGTTGCTGTACTATTTTTTTGGCATCAAATAAAGAAACACAAAATTGTTTCTTTATTTTTTTAATATAAACCTGGGATGTCAGTTTAACTTCAGATTGATAAAGAATATTTAAAATATCTTCTTTATCAAAGTGGCTCATGACCCTCTTTTCTCAAGAGGTCCTCATACCAGGAGGCAAACGCAAACATTCCCTTTATCTTTTCGTCATCATTGATGATACCCAGACACATTTCAAGCGCTCCCTGGGCAAAGGTGTTGGAATAGTCGTCATGATCGACCTGGGTTAAAAACTCCCTGATGAGAACCTGGCTGGTCCGCTTGGTTTTATCTTTTCTGATATCAATGGGGTCTTTGGGTTCCTGGAACGGGTTCCATTTGTCATAGCCTTTTTTAAGGATCTGCTTCTGGCCCCGTTTGCCCATACAGTCAAAAATAGCTTTTTTTTTCTCTTCGATTTGTTCGGGAGTAAATTCATCCATCTTTTCTGACTCCAAGATACGCTTCATTAAACTCTGTAACAATGGCCATTGAAACAGGAATTAAAATCTCATGCATTTTTATTTTTTCAGAGTTAATTTCTTTTACCATCTGGGCTGATAATAGCTGAAGCTGGGTATAAATCTTATCCATGTTCAATGTCGGGTAAGCATCGCCCTGTTTAAAATTTGTCCGGCCACAGATATGGCTCACGCCAACCGTAGATGTCGGGATACCATAAATCCTGCAGGTAATTGGCCTGTGTTCATACATGACACACAGATTGTCCTCACCAAGAAGAGGGCACCTGACTCTCTCCTGGGACATTTTTCCGACTATTTCCAGTTCGTTCGCACCGTTTTTGACTTCCTTGTAAGCATCGCGTTTCATCTTTGTAAGAACCCGGTCCGTCTTATCTGCTATTTCGATGAGGTCGTTTTTCTTCTTGCCGGTAAATGTTTTTAAGAATTTGTCTTTTAAATACAGTGCCTCTATGATTGTCAGGTCAAAGATAGCATAACAGCAGTCACTGCATTTTTCCCTGCAAAATACTTCTTTTGGATATTCTTTTTTAACCCGCTCAAATACTGCATCCACCATCTGGACCAATGCTTCATATTTAACAAAGTGTTCTCTTAACTCTAATGCCATATGTTTATCCTTTATTTACCAATGCAAAAGTTATTAAAAATACTGTCCAATATATCTAAGGATGCTGTTTCTCCTGTTATTGTTCCAAGAGAATCAATACTATTTTTAATATCAATTGCCATCATTTCCTCTTCCAGAGCTTGTGTCAATCCTGCTTTTACTGCCGTAAGGCTTTCAACCGTTTGTTCCAGCGCTTTTTTATGCCGCAAATTGGGTATGATGGTTGAGTTTCCCATATCCAGATCAGCAATACAAAAATTCACCAGCTTTTGTTTTAACTCTTTAACCCCATTGTTCAAGAGAGCTGAAATTTCAACGCGTGGAATATGCTGATACTTTTCTGATAGTTCAGGCAGATTGCCTTCTTGAAGATCAATTTTATTAATCACAAAAATAACTTTTTTCCCCAGGGGCACCACTTTTTCAAATTCCTTGTCTGAAAAAACGCTTCCAGGCTCTTTCATGTACAACACAAGGTCTGACGCTGTAATATGATCTTTGGCCTTTTCAATACCGATAATTTCGACAAGATCATCTGTCTGATGAATGCCTGCCGTATCGATAATGACAAAGGGTATCCCGTCGATATTCAGTCCTTCTTCAATGGGATCCCTTGTTGTTCCCGGAACGGCCGTTACAATGGACCGGTCCTTTTCAAGCAGCCGGTTCATCAGGCTTGATTTTCCCACATTGGGTGCACCGCAGATGGTGATCCTTATACCCTCTTTTAAAAAACAGGCATCATCATGCTGTTTAATAAACTCCCGGCACTTTTCCAGGACATGATCAATCATGTCTTTCTCTTTTTGGGACGGTTCGAAGGGGTCTACATCATCCGGAAAATCAATGGTGACTTCAAGCAGGGATAAAAAATGAATCAACTTTTCTCTTAATTCCCGGATCTGATTTCTTAAGGCTCCAAGGTTCTGAGATGCAGCGATTTTCAGTGCGCTTGCAGATTTTGCAGTGATGATATCTGCAACAGCTTCAGCCTGTGTCAGATCAATCCGCTGGTTTAAAAAGGCCCTTTTTGTAAACTCGCCGGGTTCAGAAAGTCTTGCCCCGTGTGACAGGATTTCATTTAAGATGGTTCTCAATACCACGGTCCCTGAGTGGGCCTGAATTTCCACAACATCCTCTGCCGTATAAGAACGAGGCCCTTTCATGGGGATCAGTAAAACCTCGTCTATGATATCCTTATTTTTGGCATCAAAAATATATCCATGATCAACCCTGTGGGATTCTAAATTTTTATACCCCTCAGGCTGGATTTTTGTTTTTGAAAAAATCTTTGATGCAAGATCAAAGGCCTTCGGACCTGAGATCCGGATGACACCAATACCGCCGCTTCCATAGGGAGTTGCTATTGCGGCTATTGTATCATTCATGGTGGTTTATCTTCTTACTCGTCTTTTTCCCCTTAAGGAAGTGTTCTTTTTAGGAAAGATGACAAGTCTTCTGTAATACCCGTCACCCATGCTCTGGGTTCGGACACTGTTATCATCTTTCAGCGCCAGATGCACGATTCGTCTGTCCTGGGCACTCATCTGGTTGATGGTGGCCGGACGTCCCGTCTTTTTGGCTTTATCCGCCATTTTAAATGCCAGGTGCTTAAGGTTGGATTTACGGGTTTCCATGTAGCCCTCAATATCCACCTTGACCCTGACCCTGGCTTCACTTTTCCTGTTGATGATCTTATCGGTCAAAAACTGCATTGAATCAAGGGTCTGGCCTTTTCTGCCGATCAGGATACCGGCATTTCCCCCTTCGATTCTCAATGTCAGCCTGTCTGATTCAGTATGGGCGGTAACCTTGGCATCCTCTGTGATCAGATCTGCCATTTTCTGTAATGCCTGGATACCAATAGCAATGGATTCTTCAGACACATCAACCGGTTCAGGGGCGTCAAATGGTTCGAATTCTTTCTTTTTGGGTGCGTCAAAGGAGCTGATCTCATTATTTTCAGATGTTTCAAAGGCGTTGATCTCTTTCTTCTTCTTGGGTTCTTCCAATCTTGTTTCTTCACCAAACGCCTCATCCACAATGGATCTGATTCCTTCCATATCCGATGCGGTATCATCAGGAAGAACCACTCTGATTTTGGCATCTTTTCTGCCGACAATTCCAAAAATACCTGAAGCACCTTCTGAAATAACATCATATTCCAATTCATCCTTGGAAATCGTTAATGCTGTGCAGGCATTTTTAATAGCGATATCTAAATCTTTCCCACTAAATTCCTGGGTTTGTGTCATATTACCTCCTACTTCGAAAATTTCTTTTGAATATAATACTGCTGCCCCATGGATATGATATTGTTTACAAACATATACAGAACCAATCCTGCCGGGAAATTGATAAATAATACCGTCATAAATATCGGCATCAGCATCATCATTTTGGCCTGCATGGGATCCCCACCTGTAGGCGTCATTTTCTGCTGCAACAAGAAGGATGCCCCCATTAAAAGTGTCAGCATGGGGATGCCATAGGGTTCATCCATCATTGGAATTGCAAAATTAAATTCAAACAGTCTGTCCGGGGCCGACAAATCAGATACCCATCCCAAAAAGGGTGCGTGCCTCAGCTCAATGGCCTGGTAAAGCATTCTGTAAAGCGCAAAGAAAATCGGCATTTGAACCAGCATGGGCAGGCAGCCGCCGGCTGGATTGACTTTATAGGTTTTGTAAAGCCCCATGACTTCCTGGTTCATTCTCTGTTTGTCATTTTTATATTTTTCCCGGATTTCCATCATCAATGGCTGAACTTTTTTCATCTCGTTCATGGACTTGTAGCTCTTGGTTCCAAGAGGCCAGAAAATCAGTTTGATCAAAATCGTTAAAAGAATAATGGCTATGCCATAATTGGGAATATAATTGTGGATCGTGTTCATACCGATCAAGAGCGGTTTGGCAATCACATTAAAGAACCCGAAATTAATCGCATCTTTAAGGTTGTTATTATATTTACTCAACACCTTTTGGCTTTTTGGGCCCATGTAGAAAACAAAGGAATACCCTCCTTGTTTACCCGGGTCCAGCCGATCCATTTTCTGGATATAATTATTGGAAACCCTGTCATTGGCAAAAGACAGCTTTACGCTTGAATCAATGACGCTCCCATCATCTGTCTTTTTGGGCATGACCACTGTCATAAAATACCGTTCCGTATATCCGGACCATTCTATATTTCCGTGATAGGTATTTTTCTCTTCTATGTCATCGGGATCAATGGCAGTATATTTTTCATCGATGAGAACTATCGGCCCTTCAAAGGCAAATCTGGATCTGGTCTTTACCTCATCATTGTAAAATCCGGGCGTAGAAATCACAAGAGAATCATTTAGCGGCAAAGCCGAGCCATTTTGAAACACAATATCACAATCAATCATGTATGAATCTGCCCTAAAGGTAAAAACCTTTTTCACCACAATTCCCTGGGCTGTTCCCAGGACAAATTCAATGGTTTTTTCACCTTCAAAAACAGCGGTTTCAGTGGTATCGATTTTTGCGGTATAGACAGCATCTTTTAACCCGGGAATCGACTGCCCTTCAAGGTCAAAGAAAAGGGTACCGGATTCTAACTGTACCGGTACCAGCTGCTTTAATGGAGAGTCTTTTTTGTTTGTTCCTTTATAATTTTTTAATTCCATGGTTTTAATGGCAGCACCCTGTTCAGAAATTGAAATATTATAAAGCGGGGTTGACACAGATATGGTTCGAAAATTTTCTTTCTTCAGTTCGCCCGGTTGCGGCACAACACCTGGCTGTACTCTATAATCGGAAACATTTGGGCTCTTTTCAGAAATCTGTGACTGATCAGCACTCTGGCTCTGAACTTGCTGGGGAAGCGTATTAGGATCCTTTGACTTTACAAAAAATGCCTGATATCCAACAAGGACTACCACGGAAAGCACGATAGCTAATATTAATCGTTTTTGTTCATCCATTTTCTCTCCTAAACCTAAAAGAATTTGTAACGGCAATGCATTTTAAATTTTAAGAGGAAACGAGTCGGGCATCTGGATAAAAATTATGGAACCGGATCAAACCCTCCTGCATGGAAGGGATGACAACGCAGAACTCTTTTTATGGCAAGAGTTGACCCTTTAAGGCTGCCGTGCTTTTTAACCGCCTCAAGGGCATATGCCGAACAGGTTGGATAATAGCGGCAATTTTGTCCTGTTAAAGGTGATATA